>SHWL01000047.1 GCA_009693865.1 Acetobacteraceae bacterium
ATCGATGACCCGGCCCGTTGCGAAGCGGCCGGCGTTCCGGAGGCCGCGCGCAGGCAGACATCGAAAAGCGAACATGCCCTTGACATCGTGCGCGAGGCGCGCGCCCGCGGCATGCGGTTCGAGTGGGTGAGCGTCGATGCCGGTTATGGAAAGGAGCCCGCCTTCCTTCGAGCACTGGAGGACATGAACGAAATTTTTGTCGCCGATGTACATCGAAACCAGCGGGTCTGGACTGAGCATCCCGGGCTTCATATTCCCGGGACGACGCCCGGCCGCGGACGCCCATCCACGAAACAACAGGCGACCGCGACGCCCATCGCCGTGGAGAGCCTGGCCAAGGGGCTTCGTCGCGAGGACTGGACCCGTCATATCCTGCGCGACAGCACGCGAGGTCAATTGCGGGTTGATATCGCCCACCGCCGGATTTGGGCCTGGGATGGCGAGGAAACCCAGCCGCGATGCTGGCATCTGGTCATCCGCCGCGAGGTGGGATCGCCGAAAACGATCAAATTCACCCTGTCCAATGCCCCGGTTGAAACGCCCCGCCTCCGATTGGGCCAGATGCAAGGGCAGCGCTACTGGGTTGAGCGTGCTTTCGAAGACGCCAAAGGAGAATGCGGTCTCGCCGACTATCAGGCATTGGGCTGGCGATCATGGCACCACCATGTCACCATGGTGATGTCGGCGATGCTGTTCATCGCCGAACAACGCGTGGCCCGGCAGCCGGGACTGGAATTACTCACGCCCCGCGACATCGTTGAGATGCTGAAAGAAACGTTGCCGCGCAAACCGGAAGGCAAGGACGCCCTCATTGCCCGGATCAACCAACGCCATGAGCGCAGACGAGGCGCCATTGAATCCCGCTTCCGCACTCAACGGGAATCAGCGCCAGCATAGGCAAAAATCATGCCATGTAATTTGACTCTGTCAAATTAAGTGCCGGTTCTTTAAGCCCCTGGCCGCTCCGGGTGCCATCCGGTAATCGTTCCTGATCCCGCTGACGGGGATCGCGCCAGGCGCCTCTGTCGGGATGCCCGCCGTTCCGTTACAAGCCAGCCAGCGGGATCGAGGGGGAAACCATCCATGCAAGCGGATTACGTCATCGTCGGCGCCGGCTCGGCCGGCTGCGTCCTGGCCAACCGCCTGACCGAAGACCCGGCCACTCGCGTCATCCTTATCGAGGCCGGGGGCCGCGACTGGCACCCGATGATCCACATCCCCGCCGGTTACATGAAACTCCTGGATCACCCGACGCTGACCTGGGGTTTCAAGGCCGACGCCGACTCAGGCCTTAACGGCCGCGAAATCCCCTACCCGCGCGGCCGCGTGCTTGGCGGATCGAGTTCCATCAACGGCATGATCTACATCCGCAGCCAGCCCGAGGACTACGACCACTGGGCTCAGCTCGGCAATCGCGGCTGGTCCTGGGACGACGTGTTTCCGTACTTTCGAAAAGCCGAGAACTGGGACGGCGAGGCCGACGCGGTCCATGCCAAGGGCGGACCGCTGTTCACCTCCCACACCCGCGATAAGCCGCTGCTTTGCCAGGCCGCTGTCGAAGCGGGCCGCGAAATGGGCTGGGAGTTTCGCGGCGACCTGAACGACCTGCCGCACGGACTGGGCGATCACCTCGGCTGGGTGCAGCAAACCCGTGGCGGCCGGTTCCGCGCCAGCGCCGCGCGGTCCTATCTGCGGCCCGCGAAAAAACGGCCGAACCTGGAGGTGATCACGAGCGCCCTCGTCCACCGCGTGCTGTTCGACGGCAAACGCGCTGTTGGCGTCGAGTTCTCCCGCGGCGGCGTGACGGAACGCGCGGACGCGGCGGGCGAGGTCATCCTGTCGGCGGGCGCCGTCGGCTCCCCACATATCCTGCAATTATCCGGGGTCGGCGATCCCGAACACCTCGACCGCATCGGCGTCCCCACGCATCACGCGCTGCGCGGCGTCGGCAAGAACTTCCAGGATCATTTCATCACCCGCGTGTCCTGCGAGGTCAAAGACGTCGCCACCCTCAACGAGAAATCCCGCGGCCTCCCCTTCCTGGGCGAGATCGCGCGCTGGGTTTTGAACGGGCGAGGCATGCTGACCTACGGCGCCTCGTTGGTCGCCGCGTCGGTGAAGGTGCTGCCGGAGTCAGCGACACCCGATGTGCAGGCGCTGTTCGCCTCCGCCAGCTATGCGCCCGGGCCGTCGCGCCGCCTGGCCGATACGCCCGGCATGACCGGCGGCGTGTGGCAAATGCGGCCGTTGAGCCGCGGCCATGTCGAGGCGCGGACGCCTCGGCCGGAGGACCAGCCGTCGATCAACCCGCGTTACATGGACGACGAACGCGACCGCCGCGCGGTGGCGGGCGGGCTGCGGCTGGTGCGGCAATGGTTCCAGTCGCCCGCTCTGGCGCGGTATGTGACGCAGGAGGCGTTGCCGGGACCGGATGTGCAAACGGACGACGAGTTCGTGGCGTACGCGCGCCAGACCGGCTCGACCGTGTTCCATGCGAGTTGCTCGTGCCGCATGGGGCCGGATTCGATGTCGGTGGTGGACGATCGGTTGCGGGTGCATGGGTTGCAGGGGCTGCGAGTGATAGATGCCTCGGTCATGCCGGCGGTGACGTCGACCAACACGAACGCGCCGACGATCATGATCGCTGAGAAGGGCGCGGCGATGATAAGGGCCAGCGGGCTGGTTGGGGTCGGGGTTTAATTCTTCCGATATTCCGGGATTTAGCGACATTATCGTAACTCGCGCTTCAACGCCCTCGCTCGGCTTGATCGCATGCGCGTCTGGATTGGGCTGGTTGGGATGGATGTTCGATTTTTTACCGTCATGGCGCGGATTGACTGCTTAAGGACCAGGATAACGCTCGGTGGGAGATGGACGTTCCACTTTTTACCGTCATGGCCCGGCCCGTCCGGGCCACCCGGCGCGGCACATCCGCTGTTCGAGGCGATCGTTATCCGGATTGTTCAACGCCTGAAGCAGCTTACGATAGCAAGTCATAAGGAAGTATTTTTGCCACAGATGCACACAGATGCACACAGATGCAACGTGATTCGATGAGCGTTTCGGAAGACTTGCCGCGCGTTCATGAACGACATTGAGGGAAGCGCTGGTCAACGAGAACGAATGACCGGTCATTTTCCTCGATTGACGATCCATACCCGGAATATCTGTGTCCATCTGTGTTCATCTGTGGCAAAATGCTTTCCTTATCACGTGGACCGCTACGGCTGTGTGTTGAATCTTACCACGTTGCCGAGACATCGGAGGCGGCCGGCGAGCCTTCGGGGCACGATCCCACGCCCCTACCAACACACCGGCTTTCGTCGCGTTTCGGCGAACCGGTTTCGAACCCGGAACGCCCTGGGCGTCAGCCTGGCCACAGGCGGAAATCCATCCACCCGTGAACTTCGGGCGCAGCGAAACCCAACGTCGTTGTTCCGGTTCGCCGGGTCGTTCTGGTTCCGGCACGCGGCGCGCGCGTTCCGTGCCTCATTGTTCCAGGACCCGCCTCGGACGACACGCCTCGCAGCGTTGTTCCGGCCAATACCCGGGCGGAACGTTACGCCGCGTCCAATGCCGCCGCAACCGGATGGCGGCGCAATTCCTCCCGCCGCCAGGATTGGGATTCCTCGTGCGGAGTGAGGCCGAGGGCGGAGGCGTAAACCGATCGCAGACCGGGGAAACCGATGCGTCCGTCGTGCCACGCGGCCTCGGCGTCGCGGCGCAGTTGGTGATAACGGCGTTTGCGGCGCCTGGTCAGCAACAAGCGATGGCCACGAACGCGATAGCCGCAAAACACGATGCCTTGCCGCGACGATCCGCCACGGACGGGGTCTTTCACCGTCAGGCGTAACGTTTCGCCCAGGAATGCGCGCGCTGCCGCCAGGATTGCGTGCCCGGTGGCCCGGTCGTCCGTCCACCGGATCACGTCATCCATGGAATACCAACCAGCCGAACACTTGACCCATGGCACCGCCCCTCCCGTCATGGCCCGACCCGATCGGGCCATCCGTAACGGCACTGTGCCAGATCGGACGCCCCGATCGGCAGCCCTCGGCCCGGACCGTCGCGGTGCGCCCCAATGATACGCCCGAACAACGCCATCGGGCCGGCATCCTTGAACGTCCGCGCGAGTAAGCCCAGCAGCACACCGTGGTCGATATGAGCGAAGTATCCGGCGATATCGATCTGCGTGAACCAGGAGAAATGTCCGGCATGGTCGAGCACTCGCCGGACCGCCGCGAGCGAGCCTTTTCCGGTACGGCAGGCATAGGTGTCGAAGATCGGCGCGCGGTCCAGGACAGGTCCGGCGTGCGCCATGATCGCGTGATGCGGCACGCGTTCGCGGAACGCCGGCGCGTGAATGATCCCGGGTTTGGGATCGCGGATGCGGAACGATCGCGCGGCGCCAACGGACACCGTGCCGTCCAGGATATCCGCGCGCAACGTCGCCAATTCGGAATCCAGTTTGTCGCGGAACGATTCCACGTCGGAACGGCCGCGCTTACCGCGGGCGGCAAAGTGAAAGGCGCGAGCCAGGTTATGGAAGTCGGCGATATCGGCCAGGCTGACCGCGCTACGTCGCATCGGCGGCGGGCGGTAGACCGGGTAGCGCGGCCTCGCGCAGAACGTTCAGGAACGGTTCGCCGTATTTTTCAACTCGTGCCTCGCCAATTCCTTGTATCTCTTGCAAACGAGTTGTTGTGTCGATTCTGCCTTTTACAATCTGAATCAACTGATCGTTGCTGAACACGGCGTATGATGGGACGCCGTCCCGATCGGAGAGGGTTTTCCGCGGCGCGCGCAAGCGGGAGAACACGGCGAATTCAGGTTCCGTGAGAAGTTCCCGATAATCGGCTTTCTGGCTTCTGGTGCCGCTTGCCGGGAGGCGTTGCACAGCACCCCCGTTGTCAAATGTCACGCATGGCGCCCAAGCGCTGTTGGCGCCATCGGCGATGAATTGACGGTCGATGGACAGGATACGACGGGCGGTCAGAAATTGGTTCAATTCAGCCGTCGCGTCAGCGTCGGCATGTACAGGGATAGAAAAAAATTGTGCCTGCATCAACGGATCCCGCCGGCTCGCCGCGTAAGGCCGGCCGGCGCCGCTCGGGCGGTCCCCGCCTGTCGCTTGCCCCGCCCTGCCTCACGCGGCTCGCATGTCGCTTTGCTCACGCTAAGGGGCCTCGGGCGCAGCGAAACCCCAGGTAGTCACCCCGGCGCGACGGGACGCCGCCGCCCCGGCACGCGGCGCGCACGCCCCGCGCCGTCTCGCCCCAGGCCCCGCCACGGATGACACGGAGCGCCGCGTTGTCGCCGCCGTCGCGGGCGGCGCCGTCCGAGGCAGCGCCCACGTGGGTGTCATGCCATTCATCCGCGCACCATTCCCACACATTGCCCAGCATGTCATGCAGCCCCCATTGGTTAGGCCTTTTCCTGCCCACAGGATGTGTACCGGCCTTCCCATCCTCATGGGACTTTTCTGGAAAGCTCTCGTTGTCGTGACCATTGTCGAGTTCGAAGCCCTCGGCGCTGTTACCACCATACCAGGCAATCTCCTCCAACACAGGTGCGTTATTCCTGCCCAGGATTTCCATTGGCCCCGCGTAGGTCGCTTCGGGCGATCCCGCGCGGCACGCGTATTCCCACTGCGCCTCGGACGGCAACGTAAGATTGAGGCCAGGCTTCTGCTGGTTCAACCGTTCGATAAAGGTCCGGGCATCCTTCCACGACACGGTTTCGACCGGACGATTCAAGGATCCGAAACGGCTCGGATACATCCCGTCCCAGCCCACGATCTGACGGTGTAACACGTTGACCCTCTTGCGCATCGGATTCAGCGTTTGAAAAAATCGCCTCATGCCGGCGAACACGGTGTATCCTTGGCGGGATATCGCCGCCGTCAGGCCGCTCGGGCGACTCCCTCGCATGACCGCGGCCCAAAGCGCCTGGGTGCATGGCGTATCGAACATCCAGAACCCCTCGGCGAAGGCAATCCGCTGTCGTGGACCTTCGTCATCGTAACGACCAGCCTCATCGTCCGGAGATCCCATCAGGAACTCCCCGGCCGGAATCCGACGCATTCGCTGCGTAACCGCCGGAGCACCTTTCGCGCCGACGGAGAAACTCGCCCAGAGACCGAAACTGTCGCGCCCGGCGGCGTCGGCCCACTCCGGACACGGCCAACGGTCATCGGGCCAGATCGTGTGCTCGTCCGTTACCGCTCCCTCGAAATCCGCGTCGTCGAAATTAACAACCTTCGATAAATCGGCGCCCTTCAGCGTCGCCCCCCGGAAAATCGCGCGCGCGACGTTGGCCCCCTCGAACTTCGCTCCGGAGAAATCGAACCCGTCGAGAGTCTGACCCTGAAGCTGGCACTTACGCAGATCGCCATGGCGAAACGCCTTGGTCTTATCGAGTTCCGCGATCTCGACCAACGCGACAAAATCGTTGGTCCCGGCGGCCAGCAACACCTCGACACGCGCCCAGAGTTTTGGGGTCAGACTCATTCCGCAGCCTTCCGCTCCAGTTGGCGCTTCGCCAGAACCACCCGGCCATGACCGTCCCTCTCGCACCCCTCCAGCACCAGGGCCTTGAGCACCGCGGTCTTGTTGATGTCGACCGGCGCCGACGTCCCGTCGGTCATAAGAGCCGGGGCAACGTCGAATTCGATCGGCCAGGCCACGATCTGAGCGGTCACGCTACCGGCTCCGTCGCTCACCGGCCGAACGACCGCGATGGGGTGGGGTTCTTCCAACACCCAATCGTCCAGGTGGCCGCTGGCGTTTTTCGGGCCCAGAACCTCGGAGAACCCGGTTTCGCGCTTGAACCGGTCATGCGGCAGAGGCCCGCTGTTGCCGATCAACCTGCCGCCGGCGACCTGGTAGCCCGTTTCCAGAACAGCCAGATAGGCTTTGAACAGCGACAGCGTGACAAGCCCGTTTTGCCATGGCCGTTTCGTCGCGCCGAACCGCAGGATGGCAGGCACCCGATGCCAGCCGAGGCCATCGTTGCTGGGAACCGGATCGTCCAGATCGAACTCCACGAGGCCTTCGAATTGCGCGCCGGGAACGGCTTTCCATTCGCTCGCGGGCGGTGGCGCGGGCGGGTCCCGCCGTTGTTGCCTGGGCGCGACACGGCGTTTGTACCAGGCTGCCTCCCAGGCCGCGCTCAATTCCTCGCGGTCGGCCTTGTCGCGCGCGTCACCGGCCGCCGCTTTCGGAAAAAACACGTTCAGGAACGCGTCCTTTGTGGTTGGCAGCGGAACGGTTTCCCGTTTCAACCAATGCGCTAACGTTTCGTTCGACGGAGCGCTCTTTCCCATCTCATTCAGAAAATCCCGCGAATTCCATTCCGGATGTCTCCGTTTCGTCAGATCCGGCCTGCCACGGCCCGCGTCATAATGGACACGAAACAGGTCGTGGAACTTTCCCTCCGGATCGGAAGCGGAATCATTCGAATTCGATGTCGCATTCGCCATGTTCTTCACCCATTCGCTGAAGGCCGGATTTAGCTGTCCTTGTTACGCAACGACGTCGATGAGGAGCTACACAAGATGACTCTCAACACGTTTTTCAAGCGGCTTCGCCAGGTTTTTCAACGCCGTGTTGAAATCCCCACTGAAAACCCGCCGTCGCACGACAACGCTCCCCAGGAACATCCCACCGCCGCCGGTACCATACATTTCCGCTGCTACGCCGCGCTCGCATCTGCTCACCTCCTCGAAACGGTTCTTACCGTGTTCGAACGCGGCCATCTGTCCACCTCGTTGATTCCCGTGTTCTTTGTGTTCGCAACGTATGTTTTCCTCGCATTGCGGATACGAGTGTGATGTCCCGGGCGAACCGTCGATCCCGGGTCCCCCCCGGGATTGGCGGGTGTCCTCGCGCGGCGCCGCATTTTTCAACACGAAGAAGGACGAAGGACCACGAAGAAGGCACGAAGAAGTAAGGTCAATCGCCGTCCGAGCGGCACCGGAAACTTCCGGCCCCCACGCCCGCTCGCGCGAGGACCCTTCGTGCATTCTTCGTGCATTCTTCGTCCTTCTTCGTGTTGAAAACCTTTGCCGCCATCGCACACGTCCCAACCAGCCAGCCGCCCCGCCACGCGGACAGCAGCGATCATAGCGCGTCCCCGCCCAACCAGACCTCGAATTGATCGAATTCGACCTCTCGTTCGATCAATTCGCCAAATCTTCTCACCACCCCCGAGCACCTCCCCGAAAAACCCCTTGGCGCGGTCCTATCGAAGGATTATTTCCACACACACCTTGTCCCCTAACCCGAAAGGTCCCGCATTTGACCACCGGAACCGCTGGCCCCCTGCCCTCCCCGATCGTCATCAGTGCCTGTTGCGACGACGCTGTCCGCGCCCTGAGCCAGCAATCCTGGATGACCGATGCGCAACGTCATACCCACGCCAAGGGAGTGCTGACATTAATCCTGTCGTTCCTCCCCCAGAACGTCATGCAGTTGATGCTGGCCTCTCAGGCCGTGCTGTTCAACGCGATGGCCGCCGACGCCAGCAACGACGCGCTGCGCGGCATGGTCGACACATTGAAACTCCGCGCGCAATCGAACGCGATCGCCTCCGGACGCCTGAGCGCGAAGCATATGGACACGCTGATCCGCTTGCAGGGCCCCCCGGTCGCGCTGGAGGAGGCCGCTCCGGCGGCCGCGACGGCACCGCCCCCCGACCCCGATCCCCAGCCCGATATCTCCCCGCCCCTGCCTTCAAGGGAGCCCGATGAGGATTCCTCCTGGCTCGACGAACCCTATGTCGAATGGCGGGTCGAAACCCCGGCTGAGCTCGCCGCCCGGGAGGCGAACGCCAGGGATGTTTCCGAAATTTCGCCTGTCAGCCAGCCGCCGGACGATCCGCCCATGCGACGCAACGCGGCACCAATGCCAAACCCGGACCCGGCCGATGCGCCGGAATCCAGTCCGGTCCTGTTCCCAATGGACTATCCTCCCACACCGCACCACGCCGCGGAGCCACCGAACCCTCAGCCAATCCTTTTCCCGCCGGACCACAGTCCCGCCCAGGCCATTTCCCCCTGGCGCGAAGCGGGCGAATGAACGACCATCCGGAGACGCGGCAATAAGGGAGCGTCTTGCATGACTTTGGCCAGGTGGATCGCCAGCGGCGGCGGAATTGGTCATGTCCCCGCGGCGCCCGGCACTGTCGCGTCGCTCGCCGCGCTGGCGATCGGCACTGTTGCGTTCTGGCTGAACCCACACCTCCTGATCTGGCTGGCCATCGTCTCCACACTCATCGGCACCTGGGCCATCCACGCGACGAAAGAGCAGAACGATCCAGGCTGGATCGTCATCGATGAGTTCGCGGGCCAATGGATCGCGCTGCTTGGCCTTACACATCTCTCGCTTTATGGACTGATCGCCGCCTTCGCGCTGTTCCGCTTCCTCGACATCACCAAGCTCGGCCCCGTCGGCTGGGCTGACCGGAAGCAGGGCGCGATCGCGGTGATGGCCGACGACGTCGTGGCGGGCGTGATCGTGGCGGCGGTCCTCTTCATCGCGGAAAATCTGTTTCCGCGTCTCTGATCGGGAACGATCCGGTGCTTGATCGCGTCTCCGCGCACACTGCGGGGAACACCCGGAAAGCGAACGCCGCTGACCGAAATCGTCCGGCCAAGAAGCAGCGGGCGGGCGCGCGAAATGCACGCGGCCTGGACCAAACCGGCCGGCCCGGTAACGGTTTTGGAGGACAGTCCACGCCACGACCTCGCACATTCGCGGTCAATACGTTACCGCCGCATGAGCGCCTCGCCTGAAACGATTTCGCAACGGCGGCTTGTTACGGCCGCCGCCAGGTCTCAGGGGATGTCGGGTTGATCGCCGGCGCCGGGATCGAAGATCGTATCGGCCTCAGGCGGCACGACCTCTTCCGCCGCGCGGCCAACGGCCTCGCCACGAACCTGACGTTCGGCTTCCTCAACGCTGCGCGCGGTATTGACCGTCACCGCGATGGAAACCTCCGGGTGCAGCACGACACGAACCCGCGCGAGGCCGAGCGTCTTGATCGGATGTTCGAGGATGACCTGATCGCGGGACACAGTCAGACCGCTCGCGGTGCACGCCTCGGCGATGTCGCGATTGGATACGGAGCCGTAAAGGCTGCCGGACTCGCCTGCCTGGCGGACGATGATGACGGACAGACCCATCACCCGTTCCGCGACGCGCTCCGCCTCTTCCATGCGGCGGAGGTTCTGTGCCTCCAACTGCGCTTTTTGATTATCGAAAATCGCGCGATTTTCCTTTGTCGCGCGCAGGGCTTTCTTCTGCGGCAACAAATAGTTGCGGGCGAAACCGGGCTTCACCTTCACGATGTCGCCCATCTGCCCGAGCTTCTCGACCCGCTGCAGCAGGATCAGTTCAACGGCGGCCATGCCAGCCTCCTCAGACGACGATGTAAGGAAGCAAGGCCAGGAACCGCGCGCGTTTGATGGCGACAGCGAGTTCCCTCTGCTTCTTGGCCGAAACGGCCGTGATCCGGCTGGGCACGATCTTGCCGCGCTCGGACAGGAATCTCGAAAGCAGGCGCACGTCCTTATAGTCGATTTTTGGTGCGTTATTGCCGGAGAAGGGGCATGACTTCCGGCGGCGGTAGAACGGCCGGCGGGCACCAACGGCGGCGCGGCGGCTGGCCGGGGAGACTTCTGTTTCGGACATGGATCTTATTCCTCCTCGACGCCGAAGGCCGGAGCGAATTCGTCACGGGCGCGGAATTCCTCACGGTCGTCGTAACCGCGGCGGCGGCCGCTGTCGAACCGTCCGGCGGGCTTCGGACCGCGGAAGGTGCGCTCCCGCTCATCGGATTTGCGCGACAGGATCGCCGAGGGCGCCTCGTCGATCGCTTCGAGGCGGATGGTCATGTAGCGCAGCACGTCCTCATTCAGGCCAAGCTTGCGTTCCATCTCCGTGATGAATGCGGGTTTGGCGTCCATGCTCAGAAGCATGTAATGGCCCTTCCGGTTCTTCTTGATCCGGTAGGCGAGGCCCCGCAGGCCCCAGTATTCGCGCTTCTTGACCTCACCGCCCTCGGTGGTCAGTTCCGTGCCGATGTCGTCGGCGATCTGCTCGACCTGAGCTTGCGTGACGTCGTTCCGTGCTATGAGCACGGTTTCGTAGAATGGCATATGTGTCTCCCTTCGGCTTCTGTCAGCCCTCGGCCTGGTCGGGCCGCGCCCCGGGATGGGACGTGGGCATAGCCGCGGACGATGCCATCGCCCCCGGCAGGGAAGGCGCGGCTTGAAGCATGGATCGGGATGCGGTGCAATGGGGTTGTTGATAAGGGAGGAGGATGGTCATGGAAAAAATCCTACAGGACGGCGCCTACCGCTTCGGGGTGGTCGAGGACTGGGGCACCCTGCCCCCCGGCTGGTCATTCGGGGAAGTCGCCGCGGTCGGCGTGGACAGCAAAGACAACGTCTTCGTCTTCAACCGCGGCGCGCATCCGATGATCGTGTTCGATCGGCAGGGCGCGTTTCTGCGCTCCTGGGGCGAGGGCCTGTTTTCCCGCGCGCACGGCATCCATGTCGCGCCGGACGATACATTGTGGTGCACCGACGATGGCGACCACACCGTCCGGCACATGACGCAAGAAGGCAAAGTGTTGCTGCAAATCGGCGTACCCGGAGAGCCCTCGCCTTATATGGGCGGCGATCCGTTCAATCGTTGCACCCATACCGCTTTGTCGCCGGAAGGGGATTTGTACGTCTCCGATGGTTACGGCAACGCACGGGTTCATAAATACAGCCCGGACGGGAAGTTGTTGTTCTCGTGGGGCGGGCCCGGCACGCGGCCCGGTCAGTTCAACATCGTGCACCAGGTCTGCTGCGACGAAGCCGGCTGGGTGTACATCGCGGACCGCGAGAACCACCGCATCCAGGTGTTCGACGGGCGCGGAAAGTTTGAGACCCAGTGGAACAACATGCACCGTCCTTGCGGGTTGTGCATGACGCGCGGCGCCAATCCCATCGCCTATATCGGTGAGAGCGGGCCGGGTCTGGCGGTCAACGCCAAGGTTCCGGGCATCGGTCCGCGCGTCAGCCTGTGGACGTTGAAGGGCGAACATATCGCCACCGTCGGCGATGCGACGCGGGAGGGCGTCAGTCAGTTCCTCGCCCCGCATGGGGTGGCAGTTGATTCGCACGGCGATATCTATGTGGGCGAGGTGTCGCGCACGGCGATGCGGAACCTGGGCAAGATCGTGCCGCCAGAGCAACATGTGCGGTGCATGCAGAAGCTGGTGCGATTGGACTGAGTTCGTCCGTGGTCGCATGACAGGCGCGTGGAAGTGCCGGCACGGATACAGGCTCCGCGTCAGGCGATGATTTTCGCCTGACGCAGGGACGCCAGTTTCGCCGCGTCGAAGTCCAGCAAACGGCCCAGGATCTCGTCGGTGTGCTGGCCGGGCGTGGGGACGGGGCCGACGCGTCCGGGGGTTTGCGACATTTTCACCGTGACGCCCGGGACGTAAATCTCACCCGCGACGGGGTCATCCATCTTGACCATCATCTCACGCGCCCACATATGGGGATCTTTGACCACCTCCGGGATCGTCTTAACCGGCGCGACCGGCACGCCCTGAGCCAGCAACGCGGTCACGATCTCATCGGTGGAGCGGGTCGCGCACCAGACGTCCAACGCGCGGCGGCGATCGTCGCCGGTGGAGGAATTGATCGGGCTGACATCCGTCGGCGTGCCGGACACCAGAGTCATCAATCGTGTCGCCATGTCGCGGCTGGTGGCGGATATCACGACATAACCGTCTTTGGTTTTGTACGGGGGACGGCCGCCTTCGCCGCCTTCCTCACCGGTGGCGAGGTAATAGGCGGCGGGGATTTCCACCATCGTCAGCGCGGAATCGAGCAGACAGACGTCGACCAACTGGCCCTCACCGGTGCGGTCGCGATGGCGGAGCGCGGCGAGGGTGCCGATGGTGGCGTGCAACGCCGTGTAGCGGTCGACGACCGAGGACGCGACGCCCAGGGGACGGCCGACGGGCTGGCCGGTGAGGGACATGAGGCCGCTCATGGCCTGGCCCAGGGGATCGAAGGCGGGACGGTCGGTGTAGGGGCCATATTGGCCGAAACCGGACACCGAGGTGAGGATGATACCTTTGTTGATGGCCTTCAGTTGGTCGTAGGCGAAGCCCATCGCGGCCATGGTTCCCGGGCGGAAATTCTCCAGCACGATGTCGGATTTCTTGACGAGATCGGTGAAGATTTGCTTGCCCTCGGGCGCGCGCATGTCGAGGCAAAGGCTCTTTTTGCCGCGGTTGTAGACGGTGAAGTAGATGCTTTGGCCACGGACGACGGGCGGGTTTTTGCGGGTTTCCTCGCCGCCGAGGCGCTCGATTTTGATGACCTCTGCGCCGAGGTCGGACATGATCATGCCGCCGCGCGGGCCGGCCTGGTAGCGGGCGAGTTCTAGGACGCGGACGCCTTCGAGGCTGAGGGTCATGGTGGGGGACTCCTGGGTGTTGGGGGGATGAAAGACCCGGGAGGGGGGTGAAGGCAAGCGGGAGTGCCACAGAAATGAACCTTTGGTAACGACGGCGCGGTCCAGGCCAGGCGCGGAACAATTGTAACGTCCAAGACCTTGAATTGCGCCATCGAAGCAGCGCGCTACCCCAAGGGGCTACCCATCAAACCTTGGTTCACCAACCAAGTTCAGGTAGTCACGCCGCTTCCGGCGAGTAAGCTCACCTGTTACAGTTACGTCAGATCAGTACCGCAACTGTTGACTTTCAATAAGACGCTCAAACTTATCCTTGCCAATCCAGCAGGTAACCTGGCGCCCACTCGTAATATCTTTCATTACGAACGTAAAGCCAGCACCGTTGATTTCCTCAACTATGCCGCGCAATGTTATGCTTCTGGTAGACACTTGCTGATAAGCGTTACGCAACCGCGCGGCTACGCGCTCCTCGATAATAAGATACTCGTTTCCATTCCCGTCGTTTGAATTAAATTCGGTGGTCTTAATTGCTGAGTCTTCAGTCGGCGCAAGCGTAACCATGATCTCAATCAAAGAAAAATTCCTGGACGCGGTATCCTCTCGGATATCGCCTTTCTCGGCTTCTTTCACAATGTCCGAAGACTGCTTAAAGAAAATCTCCCTCTTGAGGCGAGAAGCAGCAATAAGATCCTCCTCCACATATACGTGCTTCGAGTCACGTTGACGAATCATCGCAAGATCAATATCAGGTCTCATAACGGATATGATAGGACCAGAAAACTGAGGTTGCGCGATGGGGAAATCGAACACATCAGCTGCGCGCATTCCCGCCAGATGTGTCGGTGTAAGCAAACTTGTTGTTGCCACATAGCCTCGATCCGTTAGCTCTTTGAATCTCTTGAAAGAGAGGTGACCGGCTCGGAGAGCATCTCCTGAAAATTTCGCGGCAAAGAATGCCTGTATTTGTCTGATTGCGTCTGGCAACCGCACACCCTGAGGGGACAAACCACATCCGGGCGCTGGCAGGTATTCCTCGGGCAGATCATCGCGTGCGACAAACCAGCTTTTCATTGCAGACCGGTCAGGTGCTGTTTCAACTAACCAGTAGTTTTGGTGGTCAAGTGCGCCTCGCAATGAAATCTGCCCCGCCCGCAACGCTGTAATCACACCGTCATTGGTTGTGCATATCAAAAACAAATCGGACGACAAAAATTCGTCCATTTTATAACATAACGCATCAAATACCCCCATTTAAGCTGTAAACAGAAGGGGTTCGTCGTAAAAATAAAGTACATCTCTGGGCACAATTACGCCGCGAAATCCACCAGAATTTTCGGGCCGGTTCAGTGTCCACTTCATGAAGCGATTGCCGGCTGCATCACAATCGAAAAATCTGGTGTTGGATCATAACAACGAGGCTTCCACCAACTGAAATGGCCGGGATTTATACCTTACTTCGATGTGTCCAGAATTACACCCTTGTAAGAGGAAGGTTACCCGCTTGCAATATACGATTTGTTCATATAGGGGAACATCAAGCGCGCGTGCAGCGCTACCTCGCCGCACCTCCATACCGATAGCCCCAGGATAAAGGATCCTGTCGGTCGGCTTTCGGGTTGCCGCGTTCTGCCTCGCTGAGGAATGTGTGCGGCCCTAACGGCCAGTCTGGCGGCGATCGCGGACCTGATCGTGACGGCGCGGCGCGCGAAGCGGTTGATGCGAGGCAATATCGTTCTGTCGCTGGTGTATAACGCGCTGATGGTGCCTCTGGCGGTCGCGGGATTGGTGACGCCGTGGCTGGCGGCGGCGATGTCGGGGTCTTCGTTGTTGGTCATATGCAACAGTTTCGGGGCGCGGACATGATGGGCGATCTTCTCTCCGGCGTTGCCCCGATCTCCTGCGCCGTCCTTGCCTCCGCCGTGATCCCCACCCCCACCGTCATCTCCGGACTTGTTCCGGGGACCGGTCGCGGCACTGTGCCGGTAGAGGTCCTCGGGACAAGCCCAAGGATGACGGGGAGAGGAAGCCCGACAACGACGCGGAAGGGAACCCCGGCAACGATGGGGAAGACTTCGCCATGACCGTCATCCTGTGGCTGCTCGGCGCGAGTCTGTTCCTCGGCGGTTGCGGCCTGGCGGTGTTCCTGTGGTCGCTGCGCACCGGCCAGTACGACGACCTGGACGGCGCCGCCAACCGCATCCTGTTCGATCAGGACCCGAAACGTTGAGCAGAGAACGCGGCGAGTTCCGAGGGTAGCTCGCCTCGCATGATCGCGGGAGCCAGCGCCAGGGCGTGCGCACCCGCCAGCGTCACGCCGCTGTGGCAGGTCGCGGCGAAGGCACCCGGGTAACGTTCCGATTGTTCATAGATCGGAAATCCGTCCGGCGACATCACGCGTAAGGCGGCCCAGGTGCGGACAATGGTGGCGGCGGCGAGGGCGGGAAAGATTTGAATGTTCCGGGCGGCGATGTGGCTTAATGTCGAGACTTTCGTCAAAATATCGAAACCCGCGTCCTCCTGACTATCGCCGACCATGACGGTCCCCTCCTCTGTCTGACGGGTGACATGGGTGACGTAGTCGAGGAACCTTGGCAGCCGCTCGGTGACGATGATCTGGCCTTGCAGTGGTGTGACCGGCATGTTCAGACCCACCATCGGCGCGAGATCGCGCGACCCCAGCCCCGCCGCGATCACGACTCTGGGCGCCGAGAATCGGTCGGCGCCGGACCGGACTGTGAAGTCGTTCGGCGCGGCGTCGATCGCGTCCACCTTGCAGTTGGGATGGTAGGCGACACCGCTGGCCTGGCCGTCGGTGTGCAACGCGCGCAGCAGATACAGCGGTGAGGCGTGGCCATCGATCGGACAGAACGCCGCGCCGACGACCCGGTCACCGAGACCCGGGACCATGGCGCGGACCTCGGCGCGGTCCATCATACGTGTGCCAATATCGCCACTTTCGTTGTGCATGCGTTGGACGACGGAGGCGCGGGATTCGTATTCCTCATCGCTGAGGCAGAACATGAAACCACCGGGCTGGCGCAGGCCCGTGTCGATGCCGGTTCGTTCTTGCAGCGACCCGGCGAGACCGGGCCACAGTTCCGAGGAACGCCGGGACCAATGCGCATATGGCGGCAAACCCGCGCCTTTGCTTTGCACCCACACCAGGCCGAAATTGCCTCGGGCGGCGCGGAAGGCAATGTCGCCCTCGTCCAGCAGCGCGACCGAGGCGCCGAGACGCGCGGCCCCCCAGGCGATGGCGCCGCCAACGATGCCGCCGCCGATGACGATCAGATCCGGCATTGTTTGGCTCCTTTCCCGGTGAAGCCCAGTGTGCGGCGCGAGGCAAATCCAGACAATGTCAACGCCGGCGTCCCAGATGTTCCAGCAACGCCACCGCGCCTGGAAGGTCGTCTCGTTCGCGCAGCAGTTGCTCGCCGCCAACGGCATATACCGCGACTGCCGCAAGCAACTCGCGCAACCTGCCCGGGGCGTTGGCGTCGAACGGCAACACGCAGCCGCCCGTGCGTTTGGCGAGGTCCCAGAAGATCTCCGCGTCGCGGCGCGCGTCCCGGTTGGAGGTGTCGTGCAACACAAACAGCTTCGTGCCGCGCGCGCCCATGGCATCCGCGATCCGACGGCCCTGGGCGACGCTCTCTTCGAACACGTCGCCGATATACACGACGACGCGGACCGCCGGGTGCTTCAGGCTGGTCGAGAGGATCGGCAGCAGCCTGGTCATCCCCGAGATGCACGTCACACCCGCCGCCCGGTCTCGCAACGTGGCCGCATCGTTGGTGAACGCGGTGAAGGTGTGCACATGTCCACCGCCATGCACGGCGAGTGCCACATCCAGGGCACCGGGCAGCGCTTTCACCAGAGCGTCGGTCACCTGGCGCGCGGCCGCCCAGGCTGGCTCCCGCGAGGCGGTGGCGTCGACCGCGAAGACGAGGCGGGGACGGGGCGCGATGCCGGTTTCGGCCGGCGGCTCGATATGGATGAGGCCCGCGGGCAGTTGGGCCACGAGGGCGGTCGCGGCGGTTCGCAGGCGCGCGAAAATGTTACTCGCCCGGGATGGGACCGGGGGTGGCGGCGCGTCGTCGGGGATCAAAACGAAGTTCGGCTTGTCGGTCATGGGCGTTTCAGGTGGAGGGCTCCAATAGGAAAGGTCGAGCGATTTCGGCGATCTCGGTGGCGCGTTCCCAGCTCATGCAGAAACGGCCATTCGGCAGCACGGCATCGCGGAGATTCCGGATCCGCGCGCGCATGTCCTCGATGTGTTTCACGTAATGGAAGTGCTCGCCAAGCAGCAACAACGTTGGTTGCGCGAGGCGGGTCAGCCCGTCGTTCATGTCGAAATTCGCGAGCGCGGTGACGGCTTGCCAGCGGTTGCGGCCGGCCTCGATCTGCGCGGTGTTGATCCGGTCCATCCAGTCCTGCGTTGGGTACATCGGCGAGTGCCCGGGATCGCGGTCGCGCAGGAACGCGAGGTCGCGGGTCAGCGGGAAACCGGACGCGTCCTCGGGGCGCAAACCGCTTTGGAGTTCGGTGACGTGGACCGCGGTGCGGCCGCGTTCGGGTGAGAAGGGGCAGTTGATCAGCACGACTTTCTCGACGCGATCCGGATGGGTGTTGGCGATCGCGACGGAAACACCAGCGCCCACGGCCTCGCCCATGACTGATGCTTTTTGGATGCCCAGAGCATCCATCACGGCGATCGCGCAGGCAGTGTAGTCGGCGAAACTGGGCTGGAAGTCGATCGGATCGGAGTGGCCGTGGCTGGGGTAGTCCATCGCGACGACGCGGAAGTCCGGCGCCAGCGCCTGGATCAGTTCGCGCATGAGGGCGGAGGATTGCTGGTTGATGTGAAACAGCATGACCGGCGCGCCGATGCCGGCGGCCCGGTAGTGGATATGGCCCAGGTCCGTGCGAACCAGGCCGCGTTCGATGTCCATCGGGGCGTTCCTTGGATTTGTGGGGAACGTAGCATGGAGGGATGGAGGTGGGGAGGACATTGGCTGTCCGTGTGCGGCGGCCATGCCGCAGGCGAATATACGGATTGGGGAAGTGGTGTGAACGCAAGGGCCGGCCAGAATCGATTGGAACGTTCAGTGACGACGTGGCCAAAGCGGACCCAGCCGTTCGATGATTTCGGGACGGCGGGCGAACAAGTCGTCGGCCGTCTGTTTGAAACGCCGCACCCAATCCGTGGATGCCGGACCTGGACGCCCCCGCCGGCATGGTCCAGCCACGGAAACCACGCTGGGGTGACGGGCACAAGGGCCAGTCGCCCCAAATCCAGCACGAACGGGCGATTTTGACCGAACCCGGCCGCCTCCCGCCGATCGAAATCGAACACACCCAACGGATATGTGGCTGACGTCCACGGAAGGCTGGTGGTGTATGCGACGAGTGCGAAATAGGCATCGGGTGAGGCAATGCCGGAGACACCCGCGATATACCCAAGATGCCGAGGCCCAGGCTGAGCCGGCGTTTCATGCCGGGGATACAGGCACCACACGAAGTCGCTTCGCCGAAACGGAGGTGGGGTCAACCCTTCCGCGCGAAGGCGAGGACGGTCGCGAGGAGGCGCTTGCTCGCGTCGAAATCCTCGTCCGTGTCGTCTTCATCGCGGATCGCGAAGAGGGGCTGATCGAGCAGACCAGGGGCCACCGTCAGGGTGGGCGGCGTGCCCGCGGGAGCAAGTTCCTGGTCCGCAGTCTGGGGTGGGTTTGGCCTGATTTCATTCATGGTTCCGATAGAATCGGTTTTCCTGGGCGAGATTGCAAGGCAAAAAGGGTTAATAAATGGTTGTTGAACCTCGGTCGGCCAGTGTGACATCCACATACGAGCCAGTGGGACGGAGTAGAGCGTGGTAACCCGCGTCAATAAAGAAGTGCGGGTCACGATCCCCAGACCTATCCGGAGCCGGTATGAGATCGCCGCGGGCGACGCCGTCTCCTTCGAGCCTGGGCCAGACAGCCGCATCGTCCTGGCCCAGGACGGTGCCCCTCGCCCGGTCGGCCGGTTCGAGACGTTGCGCTGGCCCGGGAATCAGCACCGATGAAATCATGGCGCTCACCCGCTGCGAGCGGGAAGCGTGACACCGGATCGCAAGGCCCGGGGATGCTGGGCCGGATCGTCAAATCGTGTCGCGCATAAGCTCGTGGTTCTGATATATGGGCTGTCACCAGCGTCCGGTAAATAAGCCTGTTACTTTAATGACTTATATTAAATTGCTATTTAGCAACAGAATGTCAAATTTTAAACCTTTGCTCTCATCGGGGATTTTCGAAATACTTCGTCCGAAAGGATGGCCTCCAATGCGTACTCTGTGGCCGTAGTATCAAGCTGTTGACCGGCGAAAACTGGCATGCCTTGCCCGGAAGATCGCTCCGATCGGTGAGATTGAGTTCAAATCGACACCAGCTGAAATCATCGAAAAATCTTTATGAACCAGTCGCATTCTCACAATTCATTACCGATCAACCGGACAGTAGTGACAGAAAATAAACAATTATGTGTGGTGGAGTATGTACCCATGGCCAATATGCCGATCCTGGCTGCCGTTCAAACTGGCTCGGGCGTCAATATTTACGGACCAAATGAGGTCGTTCTTGCCAGGCTGTCCGTTCACGGCGCGGTCCTCGGTTGGACGGAAACCACAGTCGTGGTCCAGACCGCGCACGGATTTCAAGTCTACGGACCTGGGATGGGGACCCCAGGCTTTCCATGTTCGGCGTTCATCGTATCCGTTCCGATTCCGCTCAATCCCGCATACGCAAATGCCCCGCCGGCCAACGTAAGGTCCGGCTCGGGCATCGTTTTTCAGGGACGTTGAGATCACTTCTTAAAGAGGCAATCCCGTCCAGCATCAAACATTGGCAGTCCGGCCACCCCACCGTTAAACAACCCCACACACCCAAGCTCCGCTCCGCCCCCCTGGCCGCGACCTGAAGTCTCTCCATTCGTCCCACGCGCCTCCCGCATCAACCCCCGAACCAGCATCGTTGGCGACATTGGCGTCGCGCTGTTCGGACAGCACGCGGAACGCCGCCGAAGGGTGAAAGGGGCGGACGGCATGCATCCCCCCACCGGCCTCCAATCGAGGGAGAAAAGCCAACCATGACCGTGGCGAGCCCACCGTCGGCCCGGGCACACCAACGCCTGACAAGCGCAGAGGAGCGTTCCGGCTCCTCCCGCTCCCGCTCATAAAGCCGGGACACTTTGCCAGCGAAGTTGACCAGGGTGCCACCGCGAGGGTGAGGCGGCCGGCGGTGACGGGTTCATCGTTGAGCGGCAGGGTGCCGGAACGAGGGTTTTTCCGCTGATCGGGGCATTGCCGTTGACATCGCAGGCGGCTCGGCGGCTGCGCCCGAGATTCGGGTTAGGCAACGTCCAAATATTACCGCTTCAAAATGGCCTCCTGTTTCCCCGTCATGGCCCGGCTCGTCCGGGCCACCCGTCGCGGCACTGTGCTGGAATGGGTGGCCCGGACGAGCCGGGCCATGACGGGAGAGAGGCGCACTCCGGTCGGTTCGGTAATATTTGGGCGCCGCCTTAGCGCTGACGCGCGGTTTGTGAGGCTATCCTCTGGGTCTCGCGCTGGGGTTCCTGCCATGCGGGTGCTTTACGCCGCGCTGGCCGCGACCGGTTCGCCGCTGTTCGCGGCGCTGGCGATGGTATGCTTCGGGCTGGTCGCGGTGGGGCTGTTCGGCGCGGCCGCGGGCCATCGATTCCGGCGGGGGATGACCGCGCTGACGCCCGCGGTTCTGTTGTTCAACGCGGCTCTGCTGACGATCCCGGGCACACGGATGATGGTGGGTTTGCGATCGCAAGCAAGGAGTGACGGTCAGGTTCAGAATTGAATCGCCAAGGCGCCATCGCGACGCGGGCGTGTCTACAGCTTCGACAATCCGCCTCGGATGATGGCCTGGAGGGAGCTCCCGCCCATCGCTCTCCGGAGCCCGGTCAAGGTGAACTCGGCTTCATATTCGGCGCGGTCGTCCGTTTGCATGGCGCGCTCCGGCGTCAACCCGGGAAACGCGCGCTCCAGCACCAGGATATCGCGCGCGGTGTAGAGTTGGTTCCGTTCCTCGGCACCGATACCGGTCCCGATCCAGTCCAACCGATACCCGGCGGCGGCGGAGAGTTCGCGGATGAATTCGCGCAAAGTCCGGCTGTTACCCTCATGAAATCCATGGGCGTGGTCGAGGTCGCCGTAAAGCCCGGCGAGGAGACCGGCGGCGGCATCGAGCCTCTTGCCCTTGAGGGCGCGAGCGCCGCCAAACGCCTTGAGTATTCGCGAAATGCGCGCCTCTATCGCGTCGTGCGCATAGTGAACTTCGTACGCTCTGGACCGCCCCTCAAGCACGCGCTGTTTGGTCCATCGTTCCGTCGTGTCGTTACGGATGATGCCGGGAAGATGTTCCGGAAAATCCTGAAACAGCCATGCGTGAACGGATTTCAGGTGATCGGCATCGAACTTTCCCTGGATCGGGCTTTCGCGAAGTTCTTTGATACGAACCGAAACAAGTTCGGCCTCCTGGGCTTCGCGCGCGGTACTCTCGGCGCTTTCCGTCGCCACTTCATTCACAAACCGTGCCGCTTCCTGACCGCGGCTGAGTGTTCGGCGCTCGTGATCTCACCATCTACATACCGGCGGTTCAATTCTTCGACCTCAGGGCCCAGAACAAACCCCTCAAGCCGGACGCTGCCACGCGCGTAATCGATCGCGTCCTTCCGGCGGGCGCGTTCCTCGATCGTGATACGAGGCTGTGTCTCAACCTCGACCGTGGCGATGAGATCGTTCATTGGTCGCTCCTTTCCCCGGGTATACCACTCAAGCGTTGCTGGCGCGAGAAAACCCTGCCAGGCACCCTCCCAAAAATCACCTCGCCCAGCCCAATAACGGATAACACGCCTCGGGCAACCGCGACCGTACCCGCGGCGGCCCAGGTGGAGGTTTCGGCGCGCTCAACTGGTCGAACCACCATTGCAACTGATCGCACCCATCCCCGGGCGGCGGCGGAGTCTTGACCACGCATTCCCCCTGACCTGGCGGGCACTTGAAGCTGATATGCATATGCGCCGCGTGCCCGTACCACGGCCGGATGAACCGCAGCCACGACCGGTCGCCGGTCACCGTCCGGCACAATTGCTGCTTGATCGCGGCGTTCA
Source organism: Acetobacteraceae bacterium (assembly GCA_009693865.1). Classification (GTDB taxonomy): domain Bacteria; phylum Pseudomonadota; class Alphaproteobacteria; order Acetobacterales; family Acetobacteraceae; genus Rhodopila. The sequence continues at coordinate 22,662 of SHWL01000047.1, forward strand.
CCAGCACGCGGTCCACCCCCGGCAGCGTCGCCGCCAGCCACAACAGCCGGGTCACGGCCTCGCCCCACATCGAGGGCTCGATATCGCGATAATCGGACCGCACCAGGCTGGCGATCTTGATCGAATCGCGCTGCTCGTCGCTCAGATAACCGCGCATCCGCATATCCAGCGCGACATCGACATCCAGGCCGACCTGATGGCTGACATGCCCGCCCGGCATTGGCCCGCCTCGGGGCCGCGAGAGATCCTCGATCAGCAGCGACGGCAGGCCGTTCGCATGCGCCTTCCGGGCCAGTTCCACGATGCCGTTGACGGTCACCGGCGCGCCCCAGAAATTGGTGACCCGGCCATGGATCGTTTGGTACCACTCGCCTCGGTCGGGCAGGTTCACGGCGCCGCCGATGCAGCCGCCGTTCGACCCGCCGCCGACGATCCGCAACGGCCCGGGGGCCGGGGCACCGGTCGGGCCAAATTGCGCCAACGCCGGATCGGCGGACAGCAGGATCAGCGCGAACAGGGCCAGCCGGAGAAGGATCAAAATCTTCGCTCGAACACCGTGATGACGTCGCCGGGCTGGACAGCGGCCTGGCGCGAGGCTTTCCCCTCCACCGAATCGCCGCCTACCGTCCGAAGCACCGAAGCATAGCCCTCGATCGCGCGATAAGTGAAGCCGCCCGCCATCGCCGCCGCGGTCACCACGTTCATGCCTGGCTGATAGGGGTACTGGCCGGGTTTGTTCACCTCGCCAAGCACGTAAATCGGGCGGTAGGTGGCGACCTCGACCGAAACGGAGGCCTTGCGCAGCATGTCGCGCTTCTTAAGCGCCACGGCGATCGCGTCCTCCAGCTCGCGCGGGGTCTTGCCAGCGGCGCGGATGGTTCCGGCCAAAGGAAGCGCGACCACGCCCTGGTCGTTGACACGGAACTCCCCGGTCAGGGGCTCCTCGCCGTATGTGATGAGGCGGACCGTGTCGCCGGGGCCCAGCCGGTAGCCGCCGTCAGCGCGCGACGGCAACTCCGGCAAATTGCGTCCCGGCGCGCAGCCCAGAGGCAGGAGCAGCAACGACGCGTACAGCAGCCGGCACAACTGCGGGCGAGATGCGAATATCATCGCGCCGCGGCCTGGCACTTCGCCATGGTCCGGCGTGTCCGCATGGGCATCAGGATAAGGCCCAGGTGGTGGGAGGTTTTCTCCCAAAACCGTCATGGCCCTTCCCCGGCTCGATCGGGGGATCGTCCGGGCCACCCATTCCAGCACAGCGCCGCAACCGGTGGCCGGGACGAGCCGGGCCATGACGGTGAAAAGGGGATCGTCCGTCGCCGACCCAGCGTTATCCTGATGCTCATGCGGCGTGTCCGGGCCACCCGTGGCGGCACTGTGCTGGACCAGGTAGCCCGGACACGCCGGGCCATGACGGTGCGATGGGCACGCGCCGGTCGATACGGTCATGATTGGGCGTCGTCTGAGCACGATCGATCCTCCTTTTGAGGGTGGCCCGCGCCCGACATGCCACACGCGTATGGATGAATCGTTAACGCGCCACGGCATTTTTTTGTCCCGCGTTAACCCGGTCTTCATGCCCGGCGCCTAAAACCAGCCGATTCCGTCCCCGGCAATACGCGCGGGGCGTCGCGCGAGGCCCAACCAGGCATGAGTGACAGGCCGCGAAACGCGCCAACCGGCGAGGAGCCCCCAGGGGAGCCCCCAGGGGCTCCCAAGACGGCACACCCGCCGGAGCGCGGTTTGGCGCCCGCCTTCACGCGCCCATGGGCCCGGCGCGCGGCCGAAGGCGAGGCCCGGCACACCCGGGCGGCGATCGGGATTTTCCGGCGCCATTTCTGGGCGTTTCTGATCGTCGCGATCATTGTCCCCGGCTGCGCCTGGATCGCCATCGAACGCACCACGCCCCGATACACCGCCACCGGCTCACTGATTTACGAGCCAAGCGACTACAAGGCACGAGAACTGCAAAGCATTCTTCGCACCGATCCGATCACGGAAGCCGTGATGGCCTCGCAGGCGGAAATTCTGCAAAGTCTGAAAATCGCGCAGAAGGTGGCCGAGCGCGGCAATCTCTACGCCAATCCGGAATTCAATCGGGCCCTTCGCCCGGGCAGCGGCACGATGGGATGGCTCCGCGCGCGGCTTGGTCTGGGGGCGGACGACGCGCGCCAGCAAGCGGAACATGGCCCCTCCCCCAACGCCGCGCGCGACGCCACGACCCTGGCGGTGCGCGATGCGTTACGCGCCGCGCCGGTGCGATTTTCCCGGGTGCTGGACGTGACGTTCACATCGGAAGATCCGCTGGTCGCCGCCGCGGCGGTGAACAACGCCATGGACATCTACATCAAAGCCCAGTTCACCGCGAAAGCCGCCGCCGTGCGCCGCGCGACGCACTGGCTGGACGAGCGAGCCAAAGTGCTGCGGACCGACGTGCGCAAGGCTGAGGACCGCATCGCCTCCTATCGCGCCGAGCATCATTTCGCCCAGGGCATGCATGCGGGCCTGGACGCGGAGAAGATCTCGCATTTGAACGAGGATCTGATCCGCGCGCGCGCCGAGTTGGCCGCCGCCGACGCGCGGCTGGACGCGGCACGGGGCAAGGCGGGCGCGACGGCGCAGGCGGCGATCGCGACCTCCGTCACGCCGCTGCGTAACCAACTCGAGCAACTCACCGCCCAATACCAGTCCCGCTCCGGCCGCCTGGGCGCCAACCACCCGGAGACGGATGGCGCCCGCCGTCAGATCGAGGACGCGAAACGGGCGGTGAACGCGGAAATCGCTCGCGTTGTCGCCGCCACCGGGTCGGACCGGCGGGCGGCGGGGGAACGCGTGGCCGCGCTGGAGCAAAACCTGACCCAGGCGCGGCAGGAAGCCGACGCGGAGGCCAAAGCGCGCATTCCACTGAACGCCCTGGAGCGTGACTCGGAGGCGTACCGAGCCCAGTTGCTGGCGGTGCTGGAACGAATTCAGCAAACCGCGCAGCAGCATGCGCTGGAAACGTCGGAGGCGCATGAAATCTCGCTGGCATTGCCGCCGCGCCAGCCAAGCTGGCCGAGGCCGGTACCGATGATGGCGGCGGCCTCGGCGGCGGGTGTGCTGCTGGGGTTGCTGCTGGCGCATGTGTTGCATTTGACGGATTCGACGCTGCACAGCGGCGATGACATCCGCGCGGCGATGAAGATGCCGTGTTTCGCTCTGGTGCCGGAACTGACGCGGCGGGATTTGCGGGCCACCGCCATCGAGAATTACGTCGTGCGCCGCCCTTTGACCTTGTTCTCCGAGCAGATCCGCGCCGTGCGCGCCGGGCTCTGGCTGGGGGTGGACCGGCCCCGGGTAGTGGCGATCACGGCGGCGCGCCCGGCCGAGGGCAAATCGGTGCTGGCCCTGTCGCTGGCCCGGTCCGCCAGTCTGAGCGGGGAGAAGGTGCTGCTGATCGATTGCGATCTCCGGCGGCCATCGCTGGCGCACCGTCTGGGCGCGGATAACAGCAAGGGATTGTCGGATCTGCTCCGCGGCAAAGCCGATCTGGCGTCCGTGTTGCACGGCGACGCTTACGGCAGTCCGGGCGGCGGCATGCACTTCATCCCAGCCGGCCGGCCGGGCGGCGATGCCTTCGACCTGTTCATGAGCCCGGAGATGGCGACGCTGCTGACCGACGCGCGGCGGGAATACACGCTGATCGTCCTCGACTCGCCGCCGGTGCAGGCGATCACCGAGGCGCGCGTGCTGGCCGCCGTCGCCGACGCCGCGATCCTTTGCGTGCGGTGGCGCGCCACGCCGCGCGATGTCGTGGGTTACGCGCTGGAGTTGCTGGAGGACGCCCATGCTCATGTCGCGGGGATTGTCCTGACACGGGTTGACCCCCGCGCGCATGTGCGCTCCGGCTATGCCGACGCGGAGGTCTATCACCGCCGCTACAAAGCGTATTTCTCGGAGTGATAAAGGATGGCGCGGCGGTTTCTGGTCACGGGCGGGGCGGGGTTTGTCGGCAGCCACATGGTGGTGGCATTGCGCGACCTGGGCGAGGAGGTCGCCGTTGTCGACAACTTCAACACCGGCCATCGCGGCGCCGTGCCCGCCGGCGCGCGGCTGATCGAGGCCGATCTCGGCGATGGTCCACGGCTCGACGCCATTCTGGGGGATGGACCCTGGACCGCGGTGTTCCATTTCGCGGGGGTGACCCAGGTGGGCGAGAGCATGCGCGAGCCGATGCGCTACCTTCAGGCGAACGCCGCGAATGGCATGAAACTGATCGACGCGTGTGTGCGCCATGGCGTGGACCGGCTGGTGTTTTCCTCGACCGCGGCGTTGTTCAATGCGTCGGACGACCGCCCGATCCCGGAAGACGCGCCGGTCGATCCGCAATCCCCCTACGGCGAGAGCAAATGGATGACGGAACGCGCTCTGCACTGGGCTTTTGTGGCGCATGGGTTGCGGTCGGCGAAACTGCGTTACTTCAACGCGGCGGGCGCCGATCCGGCCGGGCGTCTGGGCGAGGACCATCGCCCGGAATCGCATCTGATCCCGCTGGTGATCGACGCTGCTTTGGGCCGCCGCCCGCCGCTGGAGGTGTACGGCGCCGATTACCCGACCCCGGACGGAACCTGCATTCGCGATTACGTGCATGTCGCGGATCTCGCACAGGCGCATTTGCTGGCGCTGGACCGGCTCGAGAGCGAAACCAGTGTCACCTGGAACCTGGGCCGCGGCACCGGCCATTCCGTGCTGGAGGTGATCGCCTCGGTGGAGCGGATTTCCGGGCGGGCGGTGCCGTATCGGATGTCTCCGAGGCGGCCGGGGGACGCGGCGGTGCTGGTCGCGGCCTCGGGCCGGGCGCGCGCGGCGGGATGGCGGCCGCGGCATGAGGCGCTGGATGACATCGTGCGCTCGGCGTTTGCCTGGCGTGAGGCGCATCCGGACGGGTATGGCGGGTAGGAGGGTTCGATACCGGTCTTTTCCGTTACCGCCCGGTGTCCCCGGGCGGCCGGTAACGTCCGTCAATGGCTGTAATGGCCCGGCTTATCCGCATAAGTACCAGGATAAGGACGGATCTGCGACGGATATTCCTTCTTCAACGTCATGGCCCGTTTCATCGTCATGGCCCGTTACATCGTCATGGCCCGGCGTGTCCGGGCCACCCGTCGCGGCAACAAAGTGGAACTGGCGTCCAGGACGTCCGCGAGAACAATTCAGGGCGGGGTTACGATGGTGGCGGGCGACATGATCCGACGCCGCGTCACTCACGGAAAGCGCCAACGGCCCGGGTATTCACCCGGTCAAACCGGGGTACAAATCCTCCCACATTGGCGGTGAGTGTCAAGATAGTTGTCGCCCGGCATTCGTAACGAGGGTTGCTTTATCCACCTCCGGTTTTTGGCATGTGCGGCAGGCCTGAACGTCCGACTGGTGCCGAGCATGCCATGGTGCTCACTGCGGGGAAGGTGCAGTGCTCG
>SHWL01000048.1 GCA_009693865.1 Acetobacteraceae bacterium
TGCTCGCGTTGCGGATCAACCGCCTGAACGGAGATTGGGACGCCTATTGGGCGAGGCTCGCTGCCAACCCGCCCGCAAATGCCAATTTCAACCGCCCAGAAATGTCACTGGACGTCGCCGCTTGAGCGCACAACTTTGGTTCGCACCCAATTTGGCGCTGACGCTTGCTTTTTCGTCATCCTTCGGCGTGACCGGAGGATCGGTGGCGGCACAAATCCGCCTATCATGGCGCCGCGAGGCGAGGCGTGGTGCCGCCCCGGATCCTCCGGTCACGCCGAAGGATGACGATTGGGGAGAGGTCAGCGCCAAAATGAGAATTGCTGGCGGCTCGCCAGGCGGCTTGCGGGGCGGGCGACGCCGTCCTATCTTACTGTCGTCTTACCTCTTTCCTGGAACTGAACCATGGCCCTGTCAGAGCGATTGACCACGACCGTCTCGACCAAAGGTCAGGTTATTTTGCCTAAGACCATCCGTGCGCGGCTTCACTGGGACGCTGGTACCCGCCTTGTGGTTGAAAATATTGAGGACGGCGTCTTGCTAAAGGCCGCGCCGGCCTTCGCACCGACCCGGCCTGAGGACGTCTTTGCCTCGCTGCCCTGGCACGGGGCGCCAAAGACGCTGGCGGAAATGGACGCGGGGGTCGCGGCGGAGGCGAAGCGGCGGCATGCTCGCGATTGATACAAATGTGGTGGTCCGGTATGTGACTGGCGATCATCCCACCCAATCCGCCCGCGCCAAAGCGGTGATCGACTCGGAAGACGTATTTGTCTGCACAACGGTAGTGCTGGAAACCGAGTGGGTGCTGCGAAGCGCTTATGGTTTTGCTCCCGCCCGGATAGCGGGGGTGTTACGAGCGTTCGCCGGATTGCCGCATGTCACCGTGGAAAACCCGGAGATGACCGCGCTTGCGTTGGAATGGGCGGAAGGCGGGATGGATTTCGCGGATGCGTTGCATCTGACGAAGGCCGCGGGGTGCGAGGCATTCTTGAGCTTCGACCGGCGCTTTGCCCGTGCGGCGGATAAATTGGGGACGATCAAGGTTCGCGTGCCATAGGTTGCGAAGAAACCGAAGCCAGAACATCGTCGCGTTCGCGCTTCCCGTCACTTGAACGCATCGCGAGGAAAACTAAATCAAACCGCCGTGATAATGGCTGGCGACCGTAACACTGTATGGTCCAGCTTCTGTTATCATATGCCAACGCCCGGCCTACCGCTTCATGAGCGGTTGTCTTCCCACGCCGGATTTTCAATCCGCTACCGAGGCACGCCTTCCACGTGCGCACCGATATGGTCGATAGACAGTCAAGGAACCAATTTGACTTTTGTCTTTCCTGAAGCCGGTTTACGCACCGAGACCGGTGTCTTCGCAACTTTCGTAAGAACGCCGGGCTTCCACCATTCTACCGGCTTCGCCGCTGGGATCTGTGCTTTTACCGCTTTCCTGGCCGCGGACGGCTTTCGCCGTGCTCCTGGCTTGAGGGCTGCCTTTTTCACTGCGATCGGCTTCACATTTACCTGGGCCGGCTGCTTCGCCGCCGCCACCTCGGGAACGGCGGCTTTCAACTTCGGCGAGTTACGCTTTCTCGCAACCGTTTCAGTTTTGCTTGCCGAGGCCGCGTCATTCCCGGCGATCACGGGGACATCGCCATCCGCCGCCTCGTCCCCACCCATATCCAGCCCGAACAATGCCGCCATATCGTCCGCTTCCAGCACCTTGCCGGCCGCAGGGCCCTTCTTCGACACGGGCAGCGCGGAACCGATGTCCGCCACCAGATCCTTCTCGTTCACCGCGCGGAGCCGGAACAGCAACTCCGGTTGCGCGTCCAGCCGCGCGCCGACACCGTACAATACCGCGGCAACGTGCTTGCACATGTACGCCCCGTCCGGACAACTGCACGAGAACTTGATTTCCGCCGGCTTCGGGAACAATCCCGCGCCCTGGCGGCACATCCGCTCCATCACGCCTTTGGAAAACCGGCCCTGCAACAGTTCGACCAGCGAATCGATTCCGCCCGAGCACTCGGCGCAGATCGCTTTCCATTGCGGCTTCGCCACCTCGCCGATGGTGATCTTGACCTTGTAAATCGATGAGCCGCTGACCATCGCGGTCACCTCGCGCGGCGCGATCTGGAGATCGACCACCGAGCCGTTGCGCACATAAGTACGTCCGCGCGGCAGGCGGTTTTCGTAATCGCCGTAGCCCTCCAGATTGTCGCACCACGCCTTGCCCCAGAACGTGGTGGCGATCTTCTTGCCCTCAATTTTGACGGGTGAAACCGGAACGCCCTTTTTCTGGAGCTTCTTCATCTCCAGCTCGGCTTTGCGGCGGCGTTCCGCGACGGGCACGTAGGGCGCCCAGCGATCTCCGTAGTATGAGGAATAACGCGCGTTCCGGTACGACATGGTCCTCACTCCTTCATCGCGGCGTGCAGGTCCAGGGCGACCAACCGCAGGATGTCGGCGTCCTTCATCTCGGTCAGATTGATCTCACCGCCGCCCGCCAACAACTCATCTGACAATCCCTTCTTCGAGTCGATCAAGGCGTCGATCTTCTCCTCGATCGTGCCACGGCAGATAAACTTGTGGACAAGTACGTTTTTCTTCTGCCCGATCCGGAACGCGCGGTCGGTTGCCTGGTTCTCGACCGCCGGGTTCCACCAGCGGTCGACATGCACGACGTGCGAGGCGGCGGTCAGGGTCAGGCCGGAGCCGCCCGCTTTCAGCGAAAGCACGAAGAATGGGACCGTCTCGTCCTCCTGGAAGCGTTGCACCAGATCCTTCCGGTTCTTCACCGCCGTTTCCCCATGCAGCACCAATCCCGGGCGGCCGAAAATCTGACCGAGGAACGACGCCAACGGCCCGGTCATCTCGCGAAATTGCGTGAACACGAGCATCTTTTCCTGACGCGCGGCAACGACCTCGGCGATTTCTCGCAGGCGCCCCCATTTGCCGCTGTCCTCCTCGGCCCAGACGGCGTCGTTCAGCCATTGCGAGGGATGGTTGCAGATCTGTTTCAACCGCATCAGCATCGCCAGGACGATGCCTTTGCGTTGGATGCCTTCGGTTTCCTCCAGCGCTTTCGCCAGGTCTTCCACGGCCTGGGCATACAGCGCGGCCTGGCGGCGGCTGAGGCCGCACAGCGCCTTGACCTCGGTCTTGTCGGGCAGGTCGGCGATGATCGATTTGTCGGTTTTCATCCGGCGCAGGATGTACGGGCGCACCAACTCGCGCAGAGGGCCGTAGGGGTTGTGTGTGCGTTCAGCGAGACCTTTTGTGTACCGGCTGAATTGTTTCGTGGTGCCAAGCAATCCCGGATTGATGAAATCGAAAATCGACCACAGATCGCCCAGGTGATTTTCGACGGGGGTGCCGGTGAGGGCGATACGCGATTGAGCGGTCAGGGCTTTCGCCGCTTTCGTCTGCCGGGCATTGGGGTTCTTGATGGCCTGCGCCTCGTCGAGGATCACAAAGCGCCAGGCGGTCTGCGCGAAGATCGGCATGCGCAGCAGCGAGCCATAACTGGTAATCGCGAGATCGTGGTCCTCTGGCTCGAACTGTTTGATTTGTTCCGCGGTCATGGCCGAGGGATGCACGATCGCGGCGTTCAGGTCCGGAGCGAATTTGTCGATTTCAGCAATCCAGTTGCCGAGCAACGACGCGGGCGCAACCAGCAGGCTTGGCTGTTGCTGAAGGCCGCGCGCTTTCTCCACCAACAACAACGACAATACCTGGATCGTCTTCCCCAACCCCATGTCGTCGGCGAGGCAGGCGCCAAGACCCAGATTGGCCAACATGTGCAACCACTTTGTGCCCGCTTGCTGATAGGGCCGTAACGTTCCGCGCAAGGCCGCGCCGGGATCGACGCCGTTACCATCCGTCGCGCGTAAACTTTTCAGCGTCTGTTCCAGCCACGGTCCCGCGGTGACCTGAGCCCAGTCGGCACCCGGGGAATCCGGCTCGGCCTCGGTGACGGCGGCGCCGGAGAGGAGGCGCATCGCCTCCGCGAAACTGATGCCCTCTTTGGCGGCGCGTTCCTCGGCGGCACGGAATTGTTCCATTGTGCGTTCCAGGCGGGCGCGGTCGACCTCCACCCACTGGCCGCGTAGCAGCACGAGGTCCTCTGTGCCGGCGAGTAATATATCGACTTCCGCCCGGGTCAGTGGCTCGCCGTCGAGCATGACGTCCATGTGGAAATCCAGCAGCCCACCCAGTCCGACGGCGGACGGCGGACGGCCGCCGACAGTGCCGGTGACCTTCGGCCGGGCCGGGCGGTTGGCGCGCCACGCGGCGGGCATGCGCACGATGACGCCAGCGCTTTCCAGTTCGGGGAGGCTGCGAAGAAAGCGCGATGCCTCGGAGGGGCCCCAGCGGAGGGGATGGAAGATTTCCCCCGCGTCGATCATCGGTTTCAGCCAGTCGCAGTGCTCGGCGGCGCGTTGGACGGGCAGTAACAGGGACAGGAGTTTGTCTTTGTTGGCGGCGCCCGCGTATTCGCGCAGCGCCTGGCCCAACGGCACGTGCTGCGCTTTCGCCTGGGCCGAGAGGCGCGTGGTGTAGGTGGCCATGAAGGCGAAGGGTTGCTCGGCGTCGCGGCGGTTTTCGGCGAGGTTGAAGTGGACGCGGCCGACCAGATTCCAGGCGGGGTTTTTCGACGTGAGGAAACGTTGCAGCCCGGTGCCGGCGGTGGCGAGTTGGCCGGCGAAGGATTCCGCCATTTCGTCCCACAGTGTCAGCAGGACATCCGGCGTGAGGTATTCGGCGCCGGTCATCATGGGCGCGGTTAGCACGAGGGAGGCGCGTTCGGCCTCGGTCGGTGGTGGCACGGCGGGAGCGGCGTCGGACTCAGCGCCGGAGGCGTGGAGGCAAAGGGCGCCGATGTAGCCAGTGGCGAAATTGCGCCACCATATGAAGACGGGGGGGAGCGCCTGGCCGACCTCGGCGGCGCCCAGTTGGATCAGGCCGTTACCGGAGCCCTGGGCGAAGGCGGCGGTGAGGCGGGCGTGGAGGGTGGCGTCGATGTCGGGGGCGTCAGGCTGGTCCTCGACGGTCAGGTGGCCTTGGGGGGTCAGGCGGGGGGCGAGTCGGGGCATGGGGGGATGATAGCGGACGGGATGGGGGGAGGAAGGGTCGGGGCCCATCTCTCTCGCTGCCCGGATTCCGTTTCCGGCCGAAGGGGTCAACCTCGTCGCATCCCGGGGAGCCAGCATTCGGGTCGTTGGTCGGATACGGTTCGGAATATCAGCCGATTCATGAAAAACGCCAGCGATGATCGAGGATTCACTCGTCGTGCATGCGATCCAATAATGCCCCTCCTTCACCCACCGAAATCCGAGCCGGGCGAGCGCGGGATAAGGGCGAGGCGCGGGTAATCCACCGTTTGGCGTGCGAACAATACGAGCGCTCGCCCGCTCAAGCGCCGCCATGAGATTCTCGGCTGCCTCAACAGCCCGTCGAGCTGCGTTTCAGCGTCAGGACTGAGAGAGATCACGCCTTTTCGGCGGTCCGCGGCTCATGCTGTCAGGCCTTCATGCGGGCAATGCTCGCCCGGAGCCGGTCCAGGAATGGCTCAAGAGGCACGGTTTTCCCAGACGCGATCTCCGCCTTGCTACGCGCAAGAGATTCGAGCCAGCCCGGTGGGGTTTTGTCCTCGATCACATCCATTGGGCCACGTTAGCCGGGCAGAAGACGCTTTTCCAGCCAATTCAATCGAAAGGCCAGGGCCTTCCGACCGCGGGCCCGCCCGCGCCCTGTCACGCACCTTCAGTGCGCCTCTCCCCATCCACCGCATTCTCCCGCCGCCGCGGCGACACCCCCCACTCGCACCCCAACGCCTCGGCCATCGCGAACAGCGTAAACACCTCGATACGGAGCCAGAATGGCCGGTGACGGCGATGCCGGAACCGGCCGACCATCTGAACGAAGACGGCCGCACCGAATGGCACCGCGTCGCGCATGGGCTGTACGCGCTGCGCTGCTGGACGGCTACCTCGGCGAGGGCGCCGCGTGTGGGACTGATCCCTACCGTCAGACACGCGGCCTGGCGCCAGTCCCTGACGTGAACAGTCGAGAATTTCCACTACGAGCGCGGACGTCAGCCGGCCTCTTTCCCCGTCGGCCCAACCGCCGCAGAATGTCTATGATCGCGAATACACTGTCCTTCGGACGAGTGGATGAACCGCTCATCTGGGATGTTGCTTCAAGCACAAAGTCGAGGAACAGAGCCATGCCAACTGCGTTGATTACCGGCACGAGCACAGGCATCGGCCTCGAGACCGCACTGCTCTTCGCGAGGCGTGGCTATCGCGTCTACGCTGGCGCCCGCAATGCTGGCGCGTCTGAAGGGTTACAGAAGGGGCTGGCCGATGGACTATCCCTTACGCCGATCGCGCTTGACGTGGACAATGATGACTCTGTGCGCCGGGCGGTAGAGGAGGTGGGACCGGTCGACGTGCTTGTGAACAATGCCGGCATCGGCGGAGCCGCCCCAGTGGAATTGATGCCCATGGGAAATATCCGGGCGCTGTTCGAGACGAATTTCTTCGGCGCTGTGCGCATGATGCAGGCCATGTTGCCGTCCTTTCGCGAGCGCCGCGCCGGCGCGATCGTGAACATTACGTCGGTGATGGCGCGCGTTACGCTGCCCAGCCACGGCTACTACGCCGCAACGAAATTCGCGCTCGCCTCATTGACCGAAACTCTGGCGATGGAAGTGCGTCCGTTGGGCGTCCGTGTCGTCAGTATTGAGCCTGGCGTTATCATTACGCCGATCTGGACCAAACCTGGATCGGCCCCACCCGAGGTGCCGGAGTACAGTCAGGCATGGGCACGTCTGATGCGCGCGTTCGGTGCGCAGATGGAAGGCGGCGCGCCGCCTGAAATCGTGGCCGAAGCCGTTTTCAGGGCTGCCACCGAGGATGGACCCGTGCATGTGCCTGTCGGAGACGACGCCGAGGTGTTGATCAGGGCGCACGCCAATCCCGATGAATGGGCTTCGATCTTCGCGGAGCCGGATGAGCAACGGTTCGTCGACCGGTTTACCGCTCTGTGTGGGGCTGATGTCCTTAACCCGCCGTCGCTATACGCGCGACGTAGGACGGGAGTTGGTTGACGTTTGTTGGACGCGTTGAGGAGTTTCGGATGTCCTGAATATTCCCGTCGCTACCCCTAGGCTGCTGTTGGCATCGGCTTAGCCAGACCGCAGCCGTAACAGCTGGTAATTCGTACGATGCTTCGCCGGAGTCCGGCACCTGTTGCGGCTGGATCCGGTCGCGATTTGTCAAGAACCCGGCCAAAAGTCCGCATTATTATCCGGGTTGAGCGCAGGGCTGACCGCCCCCTTGGTCACTCCCAACCGCTCCGCCAGCTTCGTCACCGTTAATCCCTGGGCCACCATCTCCTGATAGAGCGGATGTTTGACGTTCCGCATGAACGCGCCCTGACGATGCCCCCGCGCCATCCGCACGCGCGTCTCGGCCGAAACTTCATCCTCAGCAAAGTGCCCGGAGAAGGTCATCGAGATTCCCCCGCCAGATCTGGCCATGCGGGCAACATTCGTGCCTGTCCCGCCATCGCGAGGCCTCCGTTGTCCCGAGAACAACCCGACACCCGGGGTCGGAAGCGACCCGGGCCGCGAGCGACTCATCGTCAGCCAATCCACGTATTGTTGACTTATAAGTCACAAAAATTCGCCGGTAACTCCGCGACGCTGTTGCCGGGGCAGCTTGATTTTCGATGAACGGCTGCTGGCCAGGTCGGGTCCCGTCCGAAACCGGAGTGACTCTCAGCCCCCGATGTCCTAGTCCCCACCACCATGCTCGGCGATCCCAACGATGGAATTACAGCCACCGCCATCCTGATCGTGGGCGCCCCGCGGTCGGGCACGACCTGGCTCGCGAAGATTTTCGACAGCCATCCGGACGTGCTTTACCGCCATGAGCCGGACGAAGCGGTGCCGCCAAGCGGCTCGATCCAGGCCGACATTGCGCGATGGGTCCGCCAACGCGATCCCCGTACGGCCGGAAAGCGGCCCTTCTTCACAAAGTCCTGGCAATCGGCCCCCGCCCGGTTTCTGCGCACCTCCCTGGCCTATGCGGACTCGGCGACGGCGCGAATCGGCCTGCCCACCTGGCCCATCCCGGACCTGGGCGCGACCGCCCGGGCACGCGTGGTCATTAAGTCGGTCCGCCTCAACACCGGTATCGGCGATTTCGTCCGCGGGTTTCCCCGGGGACGGGCCCTGCTGATTTTGCGGCACCCGTGCGGCCAGGTCGCCTCGGTCATGCGCGGCACCCGCGACGGCCGTTTCGACCTCGCCGAGGCGGGCACCGACATGCCCTTCGATGAGGCCAGCGCGGTCGCCTTCGCCGCGCGCCACGGCCTGGACGAGCCCGCCTTCCAACGCCAGCCAGATGCCGCGAAATACGCCTGGAGCTGGCGAGCGTTCAACGAAATCGCGGTGGACGCGATCAACGGCCGGATCAATTCGCATATCGTGATTTATGAGAATTTGTGCGCGAATCCAACCATCGAGGCACGCGCGCTTCTGACCTTCGCCGGCCTGCCATGGCACAAACAGACGGAGACGTTTCTGACCCGCAGCACCACTCATGCCGGGCCGGCGGGCTATTACGCCGTGGTCCGAGACTCCATCGCCGCGGCGGAGCGGTGGCGGACGGCCATGACTCCGGCGGACCAGGCCGCCGTCCGGGACGTGGTGCGTATCTCCCCATTGGCGAAGTACTGGCCCGACCTGTCTGCGTGACATCCGGCGGCGTTCGCGGCAGGATCGGGCCGTGAACGTCCTCGCGCCAACAAAAGCCCGCCTCCCCGTTGAGATCGTCTACGATCTCATCTGTCCCTGGTGTTACCTGGGCGTGCGGCGGTTATTGCGCACATTTCGCCGACGGCCTGACCTGCTGTTCGACCTGACCTGGCGGCCGTTCCTGCTGAACCCTGACATGCCTCGCAACGGCATGGCCCGCCCCGATTACGTCATCCGAAAATTCGGCGGCGAGGAACGGGCAAAACGGCTCTATGCCTCGATCAGCGAACTCGGCAAGCGCGAGGGCGTGGCATTCGCGTTCGAACGCATCCGCCGCACCCCGTCCTCGATAGACGCGCACCGGTTGGTGCGGTTCGCCGCGCGCTACGGACGAGCGGATGCGCTGGTGGAATCGCTGTTCTCAGTGCATTTCTCCGAGGGCTACGACATCGGCGATCACAGCGTGCTGATCGCGGTCGGGCACGGATGCGGGCTGGATGCGCGGGAGGTCAAAGCGTTCCTCGCCACCGACGAAGAAGTCGATTCCGTGCACGCCGACAACCTCCGCGCCCATCGTCTGGGCATCAACGGCGTCCCTTGCTTCGTGATCGGCGGCCGGCATGCGATCGCCGGCGCGCAAGAGCCCGAGGTGATCGAACGGCTGCTGGATGTCGCGGCGGTTGACGCCGGCGAGGGTTAAGACTCTCCTTGGCTCAGCACGCCTGATCCCGGCACGTCTCCGCCAAATGCGGTGCCAGCGCCCGGTAATCCGCCGCCCTGGGCGAATTCGGCCGCCACGCGAGGCCCAGGGTGCGCCAGGCACCGGCGGCGGCGAGGGGGCGGGTGATGAGGGAGGTGCCCGCGGTCACGCCCGCGGCAACCGCGAGCCGAGGCAGCAACGTCACGCCAAGGCCGCTGGCGACCATCTGGACCAGCGTGTGCAGGCTGGTGGCGGCGTAACCGTCCTGCGCCTCGCCCTTTTCGCCCGCCAGAAGCCCGCACACCGCCAAAGCCTGTTCACGCAGGCAATGACCTTCTTCCAGCAGCAACAGCCGCTCAGCGGCCAGGGCGGCGACCGGGATGGTCGTATGGTTGGCGAGGCGATGCCCGGGAGGAAGGGCGACAACGAACTCGTCGCGGGCGACAGGCATCGCGTCGGCGCCGCCGCAGTCGCAAGGCAGCGCCAGCAGCAGCAGGTCGAGGCGGTTGGTGTTGAGCCGATCCACGAGACGTGCGGTCGTGTCCTCCCGCAGGAACAGGCGGAGACTGGGGAAGGCGGCGCGCAGCACGGGCATGAGTCTCGGCAGCAGGAACGGACCTATCGTCGGAATGATGCCCAGACGCAACGGGCCGCTCATGGGCGCGCGGGCGGTGTTGGCGGTTTCCGTTACCGCTTCCAGGGCCGCCAGCGCGGCGCGGGCGCGTTCGACCAGATCGAGCCCCAGTGGGGTGAAAACGACATGACGGCCCGCGGCGCGATCGAGAATCCGCGCGTCGAGTTGGCGCTCCAACGTCAGCAGGCCGGCCGATAGCGTCGATTGCGTGACGGAACAGGCCAGCGCCGCCCGGCCGAAATGCCGCGACTCAGCAAGGGTGACGAGGTAGCGGAGCTGCTGCGGACTGGGGAGAATGGTCACGATCTATACAAGTCCGCCCTGTCTTTCGATGAAGGACGCGATCTCCGCGACCCCCTTCCCGGCGCGAATATTGGCGAACACGAACGGGCGGTCGCCGCGCATTTTCTTCGCGTCGCGATCCATCACCTCCAGGCTGGCGCCGACGAATGGGGCGAGGTCGATCTTGTTGATCACGAGCATGTCGCTGCGGGTAATGCCCGGCCCGCCTTTGCGCGGTATTTTGTCCCCCGCCGAAACGTCGATCACGTAGATCGTGAGGTCGGCAAGCTCCGGACTGAAGGTCGCGGCGAGGTTGTCGCCGCCGCTTTCGATCAGGATCAGGTCCAGATTGGGAAATTTCCGCCGTAGCTCGGCGACGCCCGCCAGGTTGATGCTGGCGTCCTCGCGGATCGCGGTATGCGGGCAGCCGCCGGTCTCGATCCCCATGATCCGTTCCGAGGGCAAAGAGCCGGCCCGGGTCAGGAATTCGGCGTCTTCCTTGGTGTAGATATCGTTGGTGATCGCCGCGATATCGTAACGGTTTCTGAATTGCTTGCACAGCGCGTCCATCAACGCGGTTTTGCCGGTCCCGACCGGGCCGCCGACGCCGACCCGTAAGGGACCGTTGGGAGAATGGCTCATGAGCGGAACAGCCTCGTGTATTGGGTTTCGTGGCGCATCGCGGCGAGATCGGAGCGGAACGCGCAGCCGCCGAGGTCTTCGGTCGTGGCGTCTCGCGTCGATGCCGCCGTACCCACGATGATCGGCTCCAGCGCCGCGAGCACCTGCAACCCCGTGGTCTGGCCAAGCGGCACCAGCCGCACTGCCGCTGAAATAAGGTTCGCGGTGAAGGTTTGCAAATACGCGCTGGCGGTGGCGTCTTCGTCGATGCCATGCATCCCCGCCATGGCGCCAACCGCCACGGCATAGGGTGTGTCCTCCGGCAGGTCCGGCACGCCCCACCCGAAGGCCGCCTTAACGAAGGCCTGGCCCTGGGCCAGCGCCTCGTCGCGCCGTTCCCGGCTGGACGCGATAGCCAGCGCGAGAGCGGCGATTTCGCGTAATGCAGCCGGATCGCGCGCGGCCCGATGGGCGTGGCGGAGCAAAATGGTATCGTTCCTGCCGGAGCCATGCGCGATCACGGCGGACAACCATTCCCTGAGTGTTTCACCGTCACGGATATCGTGCGTTTCGACGGCCCACTCCAATCCGTGAGAATAGGCGAAGGCACCGGTGGGAAACGCGGGGGACAGCCAGGTCAAAAGCCGCATCACGCCGGTGGTTTTGTGCACGGTGGCGAGGCTTTGACCCGCTGTGCCGCCATGGCCCGGCTGGACCGCATACGCATCACGATAAGGATGATTGGGAGATGAACGTTCCCCTTTTACCGTCATGGCCCGGCCCCCGCCTTCGCAGGGGCAGGCTTCGTTCCGGGCCACCGGTCGCGGCATTGTGCTGGAATGGGTGGCCCGGACGAGCCGGGCCATGACGGGGAAGAGAGAATATCCGTCTCCGGTCCTCCCTTATCCTGATGCCCATGCGGCTGGACCAGAAGACCGGTGTGATCGCCCGACCGAGGCGGCGACGGGCCATGACCGGGATTTTTACTCATGATCGTGATCGTCATGATGATGGTGCCCGGCACCAGGCGCGTAGGCTCCGGGCTCGGGATCGAACGGCGCCTCGATTGCATCGACGTGGCCGCCAAGACCTTCGACCATTTCCTCGATCACGTGATCGGCGCGGATACGAATGCGGTCACCGAGCAGTTGCACCGGCAGATGGCGGTTGCCGAGATGCCAGGCGATGCGGATCAGTTCGCCGTCATCGTGCGCGTGGATTTCCAGCAGCGATTCCGGACGCGCACGCACGCGCACCACACCGCCGCCGTCCAGCGCGAGCCCGTCGCCGTCCCGCAGGCGCACGGCCTGGGGGAAATCGATCAGTAATTCGGCGCCAGCTTGCGTGGTCAGAACGATCCGGCGGCGATGGCGGCGATCGAAGTCGATCAGGACCTCATCGACCGCATTGGACCAGGACCCGGCGGGCAGGATGGAGGACGAGCGCATCAGTAAAGAAAATACCGTTGCGCCATCGGCAGGACCGTGGCGGGCTCGCAGGTCAGCAGCACGCCGTCGGCGCGGACCTCGTAAGTTTCCGCGTCGACCTCGATGACTGGCGTGGCGTTGTTGTGGATCATCGCGGCTTTACCAATGCCACCGCGGGTGTTGGACACGGCGATCAGACGACGGTTAAGACGTAACGTCTTTCCCAGGCCCGCGTCGAGTGCGGCGCCGGACACGAAAGTCAGACACGTTTCCGCCAGCGCGCCGCCAAAGGCACCGAACATTGGCCGGTAATGCACGGGTTGCGGCGTGGGAATGGAAGCGTTGGGATCGCCCATCGGCGCACAGGCGATCATCCCGCCCTTGATCACAAGATCGGGTTTCACACCGAAGAACGCCGGCGACCACAAAACCAGATCAGCGAGTTTTCCTTCCTCGATCGAACCCACTTCGTTCGCGAAACCCTGCGCGATCGCGGGGTTGATGGTGTATTTGGCGACGTAACGTTTCACTCGCGCGTTATCGTTTCGAGAATTGTCGCCGGGCAAAGAGCCTCGCTGCTGCTTCATCTTGTGCGCGGTCTGCCATGTCCGGATGATCACCTCGCCGACCCGGCCCATGGCCTGGCTGTCGGAGGATATCATGGATAGCGCGCCCAGATCGTGGAGGATATCTTCGGCGGCGATGGTTTCTTTACGGATACGGCTTTCCGCGAAAGCGACGTCTTCGGGGATGGTGCTGTCCAGGTGATGGCAGACCATCAGCATGTCCAGATGTTCGTCCAGCGTATTGGCCGTGTAGGGGCGTGTCGGGTTGGTGCTACTGGGAAGGACGTTGGCCAGGCCGGCGACCTTGATGATGTCGGGGGCATGGCCGCCGCCCGCGCCCTCGGTATGGAAGGCGTGGATCGTGCGGCCTTTGAAGGCGGCGATCGTATCTTCGACGAAACCGGATTCGTTCAACGTATCGGTGTGGATCATGACCTGGACGTCGAAACGATCCGCGACCGAAAGGCAATTGTCGATGGCGGCGGGCGTGGTGCCCCAATCCTCGTGCAGTTTCAGACAGGAGGCTCCGGCGCGCAGCATTTCCTCCAGTGCCTGTGGCCGTGTCGCGTTGCCTTTGCCCGCGAACGATAAATTGACCGGCAGGCCCTCGGCCGCCTGAATCATGCGGGCCAGATGCCAGGGCCCGGGCGTGCAGGTGGTCGCCGCGGTGCCGGTGGCAGGCCCTGTGCCACCGCCGACGAGGGTCGTGACGCCCGAGGAAATCGCTTCTTCCACCTGCTGCGGGCAGATGAAATGAATATGGCTGTCGATCCCGCCAGCGGTGAGTATCTTGCCCTCGCCCGCGATGATTTCGGTACCGGGACCAATGACGATGTCGACCCCGGGCTGTACGTCGGGATTGCCCGCTTTACCGATCTTCTTGATCCGGCCATTCAGGATCGCGACGTCGGCCTTCACGACTCCCCAATGATCGATGATGAGCGCGTTGGTGATGACGGTATCGACCGCGCCCTCTGCCTGGGAGAATTGCGACTGGCCCATACCGTCGCGGATGACCTTGCCGCCGCCGAACTTCACTTCCTCGCCGTAGGTTGTCAGGTCACGCTCGACCTCGACGATCAGGTCGGTATCGGCCAGGCGGACGCGATCCCCCGTGGTGGGACCGAACATGTCCGCATATGCCTGTCGTGTGATGCGGGCCATCAGTCGAGTGCTCCATTGATGTCACCGCGAAACCCGTAAACCGTTCGCGTGCCGAGATAGGGGATCAGGGTGACATCGCGGGTCTGCCCAGGCTCGAAACGAACCGCGGTGCCGGCGGCGATGTCGAGGCGTTGACCGCGGGCGGCGGCGCGGTCGAAGGACAGCGCGCGGTTGGTTTCGGCGAAGTGATAGTGGCTGCCGACCTGAATGGGTCGGTCCCCGGTGTTGGCGACGGTCAGAATCGTGCGCGCAAGGCCGGCGTTCAGTTCAATGTCGCCGGGTTCGGGAAGGAGTTCGCCGGGGATCATAGGAGAGTCCTTGGGTCGGGCATGGTGGATCACTAACTGGCGCCGGTACGTCGATGGGCCGGCATTTCGGCGATCACGATCTGCTGCGTGTCCGGATCCCATCCATGATATATTCGTAAACACCGCCTTGGTTCACGGGTGTTACCGCCGTTCTTAATATGCCATCCAGCAAGCAAACGCTGACCTTGCCATTCAAATTCAAAAGTATCACTCCCACATGGTGAGTTATATATTCCAGCTTCGACAGGCTCGTCACGGAGACTGCCATTAACGTTGCCGATCCGATTATCTCGGCAAACCGATCCTGACCAAAGGAGGCAGCAGGCCGCTTGCTCCGTGTCTTCGCAATCCGGCGACTTCGTCGATCGTCGGGCCGAGGGAACCAGTGTCACTCGCCCGGCCAGGCGGACGTCGCACCAGTTCACGAATGCATCCCATCTACCTGGTAGATCATCGTCAGACGTTTGCTCCTCCGCCTCCGTCGACCGACTATCTTCCAATTGCTGTATCCGCAATACTGCTGCCCTTTCCTCGGAGCGGTCGGCCTCCTTCGAAAAATACTCCTGATAATTTTCCGCCTCTAATAGCTGATTTTTGAGAGATTCGATATGATCCTGAGCGACTAATAGGCGCCGGGAATCACTTGCTCCTTCCTCGCCAAGATTCCGACCGCTTCTTTGGGCGCTTTCGCTTCTTATTGCATCAAATGAAGGTATATCGCGATCCAGCCTTAGATTCCGTCGGCTTTCGGTGGCCGCATGAATACGAACCCATTTTTCGCATTGCTTGATGTCAGATTGATCATTGAGACGCGAAGCCAGAAACAGTTTATGATCGTAGGGACGACAACCCGCTTCAAATCCAGGCAAGTAAGCGCGGACCGCACCACCGAATACCGACAGAAATCTTCCAAATCTTTCTGTAAGTACCCTGGTGAATTCCGCGGGTAAAACAACAATCAGGCCAATGCCGGTTACCGCTTTGGCTAACGCAACTGTATCCAATAGCGGTTCGTCGGAACCCTCGGAACACGTGACTACGTACAATGGCAGCTTCCGCTCTGGATCAACTAACATATCTGCGAGTTCTTCGGCACCGGATCGATCAGAAATATGCCAGGATTGCGGCTCGATCCGATAGGATCCCCGGAAAAGACTGTGTCGTTCTGCGATTTGCATTACAAATCCGGGAACATGCGGTTCAATATCAGGATATCCCTCCGCGGTACTCACCAATAGTCTCGCTCCGAACTGGAGGGGGCCGGCGCCCTCCGCGCCAATGGCGATCTCCGTCGTCCAAACCCTGTCAGGGATATCCTTGTCAGGATCATCTGCGCGGATCGCCCAAACGTCGGATTCCGTATCCCGCAAGCGAATGCCAATACTATTCCGGCCGCCGGCAAGGTATTCGAATGAATCGCCGCTCCAGGCGTCAGCAGGAAGTCGTCCCCCTGAACGATTCTGTACCCACGAGAGAACATGTTTTCGAACCGCTTCCGCGACCTGTGCCGAGTCGTGATCCTCTACCTCGCCCGCCACGCGAAGAATTTCATGTTCCTGGACAACTCGTGGAAGACGGGCAGCGAGCGGGGCGAGGGCTAATCTGAATGGCGAGTCGCTCATATCAGTCTCCAGGGCCGCCGGCGCAATCCGTGCCATTTCGCCGGGTTCGGGCGGAGTCCGCCAGGGATCATGATGGGTCCTATGGGTTTGGCCCAGTTCTGTGCATCGAAATCACGCTGATTCCCTGACCGGAAGGTTCGCCAAACGTTTGCGTATCTCCGCCACGACCTCGCCGGCACCGCGTTTCCCTACCCGAACGAAATTCCATTCGCGAAGCGGACCGGGAAGTCCGGGCGGCAGACCCCCGCTTGTCAGCACAATCGGGATAATATGCTTCCTTGCCGCGATAGCGGCGCCAATCTCGGACATGACCCACGCGCTCGCAACGGACGCCGGAGTCATCAGAGCGATAACCACGTCCGTCTTCCCCATGGTCTCTCGCAGATGTTCCCCCCAGTCGGTGCCCGGTAAATTCTGATTGTCATCCCACCACACATTGACGCCCGCTTCCTCCAGGCTTTCGCGAATGCGCATGGCGGCCTCATGGTCTTTTTTTGAGTGGGACAGGAACACGTCATGTTGCTGTTTCACGACCGACCCTCACTTTCAACTCCGACAGATAAAGATCGAACTCATTGAGTTGCCTTTCAAGAAGACCCGCCAGAGCGCCGTCGCCGCCCGTTTCGATCAGGTCCCGCGTGGTCATACCATGGAATACCGGTACAACCCGTTTGCGACTCAACCGCATCACGCCAACCTCCATCCATATCCACGCACGATTTTTCGAAAACGGCGTGAACAGCACCACGAGTTCCGAGGAACGTTCCAACAGCCCCGACAGCGTTTCCGTCACATCGTCACCAGACACCAGGTCGTAGGCATCGATCGATACCTCCGCACCAGTATCAGCGATACACCGCGCCATTTGCCGCGCGATCCGTATCGTGGGATGCATGCGATACAAATACCCTCACCGGATCGGCTCATGCACCGTCACCAGCTTCGTTCCATCGGGAAACGTCGCCTCAACCTGGACATCGTGGATCATTTCCGAGATACCGTCCATCACCTGCTCGCGGGTCAGCACCGTGGCGCCGGCTTCCATCAGATCGGCGACGGAACGGCCATCGCGGGCGCCCTCGATCACGAAATCGGTGATCAACGCCACCGCCTCGGGGTAATTCAGTTTCACGCCGCGTTCCAGCCGGCGGCGCGCGACGATCGCCGCCATGCTGATCAGCAGCTTGTCCTTCTCGCGAGGCGTCAGGTTCATGCGGTCGATCCCCTTCTCACGTATCGGCCTGGCACGGATGGCGGCGATGTGCCGCGACCGGTCCCCGGGACAAGCCCGGGGATGACGAATGGAGCGCGTAGCGCGAGACGTACTCTAACACAGCCACGCCCGAGGCAGAGGCCGCCCGTCCCGCAGCACCGCCAGCGCCGCCATTACCGTCCGCCTCGCCAGTGCGCCATCGGGCGCAAGGATGCGCGCGATCAGCATGCCGTTCCAGGCGCTCGCCGCGATGTCGGCCGAGGCACGGACGGCGTCCAGCCGCGCCTCGGCATCGGGCGCCACGTAAACCAGTGTCGCCAACGCGCGGGCACCATCCGCGATGGCGGGGCGTTCCAATACAGAGTCGACCTCGCCCTCCAGCCGGATCGCATCGCGAAGCAGCGGAACGCCTCCACGTCGGACCTGGATTTGATCGCGCAGGCGCGCGGTCACGACCCGCTCCCCCATCGCGGCACGCCCAAAAACCAGCATTTCGACGCCCAGGAACCAGGCGCCAGGCGCGACGTCGATCGCCAGCCGGCGGTCGAGCGCGCAGCGGTCGAACAGGATCGTCTCCTGAGGCAACCACTCCGCCGCGGCACCCGGCGCGACCGAAATGGACGTACGGACACGGGACGGCGTGCTGTCGGGCAACGCCCGGTAAAACCGTTCCGCCGCCTGCGCCGCTATCGTTATCCGAGCGCCTTCGCCCGCGGAGAAGACCGACTCCAACCGGTCGCCGCCCGCGACGCCACCGGACGTATTCACCATGGTCGCATCGAACCATCCCGGCGCCACTGCCCGCGGAAATCGAGCCTTCAGACAGCCGGCCTGACGCAACCCGTCCAATACGGACTCGTCCCCGCGCCGCTTCACCGAAACACGCAGTTCCCCCGTGGCACGTTGCAATCCGTCAGACAGAGAGACGCCGTCGTACATCGGCTTCGTCCAGATCCTCCCGCCGCCCCGACAGCACCACGTCCCCGCGATCCATCACCACGATCGTCTGTGCCAACTCCTGGGCGAAATCGAAATATTGTTCGACCAGCAGGATGGCCATGTCGCCACGCCCGCGCAACAGCGCGATCACGCGGCCAATGTCCTTGATGATACTGGGTTGGATGCCCTCCGTGGGTTCGTCCAGCACCAGCAAACGAGGCCTCATCACCAAAGCCCGCGCGATGGCGAGCTGCTGCTGCTGCCCGCCCGACAAATCCCCGCCGCGGCGGCGTAGCATCGTCTTCAGAATGGGGAACAGCTCAAAGATTTCGTCCGCCACTTTGCGTGCGCCGCGCGGCAGGACGGCAAATCCGGTTTCCAGGTTTTCCTTCACCGTCAGCAGCGGAAAGATGTCGCGCCCTTGCGGCACCCAGGCGATGCCGCGACGCGCCCGCTCATAGGTCGGCAAACGGGAAATCTCCGCCCCTTCCCATTTGATGGCGCCCGAGCTGATCGGATGCGCGCCGACCACCGCCCGTAACAGCGACGTCTTGCCGACGCCATTGCGGCCCAGAAGGCAGGTGACCGCGCCAGCCTCCGCCGTCAGCGACACCTGCCGCAAGGCGATCGCGGCACCGTAGTGCAGGTCGACATTTTCGACGCTGAGCATTTATCTTCCCAGATACACTTCGATGACCCGTGGGTCCTCGCTGACGTGATCGATCGAACCCTCGGACAGCACCGAGCCCTCGTGCAGCACCGTGACCTTCACGCCGAGGGCGCGCACGAAGGCCATGTCGTGTTCGACCACGACAACGGCGCGGGTGAGGTTGATTTCGCGCAACAATTCGGCGGTCTGCTCGGTTTCCGCGTCGGTCATGCCCGCGACGGGTTCATCGACCAGCAGCAGCCGCGGCTCCTGCGCCAGCAACATGCCGATTTCCAGCCATTGCTTCTGCCCGTGCGACAGATCGCCCGCTCGGCGGTGACGTTGCTCGGGCAGGCGGACGGTTTCCAGGATTTGCTCGATCCGGGCGCGTTCGGCGGCGGATTCGCGAGCCCAGAGGCTGAATTTCGGGCGCCGGTCGCCCGCCAGCGCCAGCAGCAAATTGTCCCAGACCGTCTGCGGCTCGAACACCGTGGGCTTCTGGAACTTCCTGCCAATGCCCAACGCGGCGATGGCGGGCTCGTCGAGTTTCGTGAGGTCGGTGCCGGCCTGGTAGATGACCGAACCAGTGTCGGGCCGGGTCTTGCCGGTGATGACGTCCATCATCGTCGTCTTGCCAGCGCCGTTGGGGCCGATGACCGCGCGCATCTCGCCTTCTTCCAGAACCAGCGAGAGTCCGTTCAGCGCGCGGAAGCCATCGAAGCTGACAGTGACGCCATCGAGGTAAAGCAGTGTATCGGCTTCGGTCATGTCACCATCCCTTTGGCCGGTGCCGCCTCGGCCTCTGGAGCGGTGCCGGGCTTCGCGGCGCGGGCGCGGAACAAACCCATGACGCCCTCAGGCAGCAACAAGGTGACGCCAATGAACAAAGCGCCCAGGGCGAATAGCCACAATTCCGGGAGGGCGCTGGTGAACCAGGTTTTGCCGAAGTTGACCAGCACGGCGCCCAGGATCGCACCGGACAGGGTGCCGCGGCCGCCAACGGCGACCCAGATGACGGCCTCGATGGAGTTGGCGGGAGAGAACTCGCTGGGGTTGATGATGCCGACCTGCGGCACGTACAGCGCACCGCCGATGCCGGCCATGATCGCGGACAGAACCCAGACGACGAGCTTGTAGGACTCCGGCCGGTAGCCAAGGAACCGGGTGCGGGATTCGGTGTCGCGCACCGCGATCAGCACCTTGCCGAAGCGCGACATCACGACGAAGCGCGCCAACAGGAACTGGCCGCACAAAAACAAGGCGGACAGCACCAGAAGCGAGGCTCGGGTGGGGTCGGCTTGTACTGGAAAGCCGACGATGTCCTTGAAATCCGTCAGCCCGTTATTGCCGCCGAACCCCATGTCGTTGCGGAAGAACGCCAGCAGCAACGCGTAGGTCAGGGCCTGAGTGATGATCGACAGATAGACGCCGGTCACGCGGGAGCGGAACGCCAGCCAGCCGAACACCAAAGCCAGCACCGCCGGGACCAGCACGACCATCAATGCCGCGAAAGCGAACCACTCGAAGCCGGACCAATACCAGGGCAGGGCTTTCCACCCGAGGAACACCATGAAGTCAGGCAGCATCGCATTGCCGTAAACGCCTCGGGTGCCGATCTGACGCATCAGGTACATGCCCATCGCGTAGCCGCCGAGGGCGAAAAACGCGGCGTGGCCCAATGGCAATATCCCGCCGAAGCCCCAGACGAGGTCGACAGCCAGCGCCAGCATCGCGAAACAAAGATATTTCCCCACCAGCGCGATGACATAAGGCGGCACATGCAGGGCGGAACCCGGTGGCGTGAACTGGTTCAGCACCGCCAGCAGCACGGCACCGCCAAAGACCAGCGCGAGAGTGAGAAGAGTGACGCGATGAGAGATCATGTCTCGGCCGCGCGCCCCTTAAGCGGGAACATGCCGCGTGGACGCCGTTGAATGAACAGGATCAGCAGGATCAGCACGACGATCTTCCCCAGCACCGCTCCAGCAACGGGTTCGAGAAATTTGTTGACGATCCCGAGGGTCAGCGCGCCAAGCGTGGTGCCCCAAAGATTCCCAACACCGCCGAAGACAACCACCATGAAGCTGTCGATAATATAGTTCTGCCCGAGATTGGGGGAGACGTTGTCGATCTGACTCAGTGCCACGCCCGCCATCCCCGCGACACCGGAGCCAAGCCCGAAGGTCAACGCGTCGATCCAGGGCGTGCGGATGCCCATGGCGGCGGCCATCTGGCGGTTCTGTGTGACCGCTCGCATGCGCAAACCGAGTGAGGTGTAGCGCAGCGCCGCCATCAGCGCGGCCAGAACAAGAAACGCGAACAAAATGATATACATCCGGTTCCAGGTCAGTGTCAGACTGCCGAGTTCGGTGGCGCCGCTCATCCAGGCGGGCGTGTCGACGTCCCGGTTGCTGGCGCCGAACAACGACCTCACCGCTTGTTGCAGCACAAGCGACAGGCCCCAGGTGGCGAGCAGGGTTTCCAGCGGCCGTCCATAGAGCCAACGGATCAGGGTTCGCTCGATGGCGATGCCGATCAGGCCGGCGACAATGAAGGCCAGCGGAATGGCGAACAGCAGATTGGCCTGGTAGATCCCTGGCAGATACGCCTTCATCGCCTGCTGCGTGACGAAGGTGACGTAAGCGCCGATCATCACCATTTCGCCGTGCGCCATGTTGATCACGCCCATGACGCCAAAGGTGATCGCGAGGCCGGCCGCGGCCAGCAGCAGCACGGACCCAAGGCTGAGACCGTAAAAAACACTTTGCAGCAGCGACCAGAGTTGCAGGTTGCGGTCGATCGCGGTGATGGCGGTCGCGGCGGCCTCAGCCACGGCCTGTGTTTGACCGGTCAGATTGCCCAACGTGCTGCGGGCCTCGATGTCGCCGCGGGCGCGCAACGTCATGACCGCGGCAAGACGGTCGGATTCTTTGGCTTCGGGCAGGAACAGGAGCGCGGTGGCATGGGCTTGTTCCATGCGGCGCTTCACCTTCGCGTCGGGTTCGCTCGCCATCGCCCGCTGGAGCGCCGGAAGCGCGGCGGGGTCACGGGAGCGGAACACGGCCTCGGCGGCCTGCAAGCGCGCGGCGGCATCGGGGGCGAACAGCCGCAGCGCGCCCAGAGCGGCATCGATCGCTCCCCGCACGGCGTTGTTGACCCGGACCGGCTTCAACGCGCTGGCGGGGACATCCGCGGCGGCGCCGGTCGCCGCCTCGATGACCGAGCCGTCTTCGTCCTTGATGAACAGGACCTTGTCGCCCCGAAGAAACAACTTCCCGGCTTGCAATGCCAATATGATCGACTGCGCGCGCGGATGGCCGGAGGCAGCCAGTGCCTCAACGCCCTCACGGATTGAATTAAAACTCGTCGAGGTCAACGCCGTTAGCGCCTCATCCGCCAACTGGGCGCGTCCCGGCCCAGGAGCGAGCCAGAGCACGGC
This sequence comes from Acetobacteraceae bacterium, assembly GCA_009693865.1. Classification (GTDB taxonomy): domain Bacteria; phylum Pseudomonadota; class Alphaproteobacteria; order Acetobacterales; family Acetobacteraceae; genus Rhodopila. The sequence continues at coordinate 22,326 of SHWL01000048.1, forward strand.
GAGGAGGGCGAGGGCGAGCCAGCGGAACATGGCGCTCTTTCTGCGAGAGGCGAAGGAGGGAAGACCAGGAGGGACAACCTCCCCTCCCCTCGCAAACCCCGTCAAGGTCCGGGGATTCCACGGAGCAGTTCCCATTTTTGCGACGGCTACTCCCTTTTCGTCATCCTCCGGCTCGACCGGAGGACCCGTCGCGGCACCAATCCGCCAATGGACCGGCCGAAAATCAAGGCGCCGTACCGCTTCGGGTCCTCCGGTCGAGCCGGAGGATGACGACCGAGGAGTGGCCGTCGCCAAAATGAGAACTGCTGGATTCCACGCCGCCGTCATTCCCCGCGGGCAATGACGGCGGTACCGATGGGTCAGGTTTTCTTGCCCGTGGAGCAGGTCTTCGTTTTCACGTTGTAGGCCCCGCAATGCAGCGGTTGCCGCCAATCGCCGATCAGGTCCTTCGTGTCCGCGACATACGGCGACCATTCCTGCGCGACGACCAGACCAGGAGTCTGAGACACGGTGTTGAACTGACCGTCCGCCTGGATTTCGCCGATCAGCACCGGCTTGGTGATGTGATGGTTCGGCATCATCGCCGAGAAGCCGCCGGACAGGTTCGGCACGGACACGCCGATCAGCGCCTCGATCACATCGTCGGACTTGACGGTGCCGGCCTTCTCGACCCCCTTCACCCACATGTTGAAGCCGATGACATGGGCTTCCATCGGATCGTTGGTGGTGCGTTTCGGGTTCTTGGTGAAGGCTTTCCAGTCGGCGATGAAGGCTTTGTTGACGGGGTTATCGATACTTTGGAAATAGTTCCAGGCGGCCAGATGGCCGACCAACGGCTTGGTGTCGAGGCCCGCGAGCTCTTCCTCGCCCACGCTGAACGCGACCACCGGAATGTCGGTCGCCTTGATGCCCTGGTTGCCGAGTTCCTTGTAAAACGGAACATTGGCGTCGCCGTTGATGGTGGACACAACAGCGGTCTTTTTGCCCGCGCTGCCGAACTTCTTGATCGAGGCCACGATGTTCTGCCAGTCGGAGTGACCGAACGGCGTATAGTTGTCCATGATGTCTTCTTTGGCGACGCCCCGGCCGATCAGGTACGCCTCCAGAATCTGGTTGGTCGTGCGCGGATAAACATAGTCGGTGCCGGCCAGAACCCAGCGCTTTACCTTGCTCTCGGTCCACAGGTAATCGACCGCCGGGATCGCCTGCTGGTTCGGCGCGGCACCAGTGTAGAACACGTTGCGGCTGCATTCCTGGCCCTCGTACTGGACCGGGTAGAACAGGATGCTGTTCAGTTCCTCGAACACCGGCAGCACGGACTTGCGCGACACCGAGGTCCAGCAGCCGAAGGTCGCGGCGCATTTATCGACCGAGATCAACTGACGGGCTTTTTCCGCGAACAGGGGCCAGTTGGAGGCGGGATCGACCACGACGGCTTCCAGCTTGCGGCCAAGCACGCCGCCCGCTTTGTTTTGCTTTTCGATCATCATCAGCATGACGTCTTTCAGCGTGGTCTCGCTGATCGCCATGGTGCCCGAGAGGGAATGCAGAATGCCGATCTTGATCGGACCGGCTGCTTGCGCGGAGGCCGTGCGGGAGGCGCCTATCGCGGCGACCGTCGCGGCGGCGGCGCCCAGGCCGACTAGGCCTCGACGTGAGAGGTTTGGAAGACGCGGGTTCATGGTGCCTGTCCCTGTTTGTTGTTGGCGGTGACGTTCCGTTGGGCCTTGAGGGTCGCCCAACCTCGTCATGGTCTCAGCAAGACCCGTGCCAACCTGGAATGACGCTCGATTTGCCCGCAATGGCATTGATATCCGCCGCGGTTTTGCTTCGATCGGGGGCATGAATCTGGGAATTGACCATGATTTCATCAGTCTGGGGATCGGTTGTTTTGCCCCAAAACGGTCAGGTTCGCGGCACGCGGGCACCTGGTGGCGGGTTCGCCATGGCGGTGGAGATCGGGTAAGCTTGCCGCGAACCGGGCGATCAGCCCGCCGCGCGACGGCGCGCGACACCACGGAACATTCCAACACGCCATGAGCGACACGTCCCCGAGTATCGCCGCCCCTATTGGCGCCTCGCCTCAGGGCGGGATTTTCAGCATCAGCGGACGGCATTGGCTGATCCTGTTGATGGTGCAACTGTCCAATATCCTGTTCGGCATGACCATCACCCTCGCGAATGTCGTGCTGCCGCAAATTCGCGGCGCGATGTCCGTGACGCAGGATGAGATTTCCTGGGTCATCACGCTCAATCTGGTGGCTACCGCCGTCGCCACGCCCATGACCCATTGGCTCGCCTCCCGCCTGGGCTGGCGGACGCTGATGTTCAGCACGGTGCTGGGGTTCACCGTGTCGTCGTTCATGTGCGCGACGGCCACGAGTCTGGAGTCGCTGATCCTGTACCGCGTCCTTCAGGGGCTGTGCGGGGCGCCGATCATGCCCATGGGCCAGGCGATCCTGTTGGCGACCTTTCCGCGGCATCTGCAACCGACGGCGCTGGTCATCTGGGGAGTCGGCGCGGTGTTCGGACCTGTGCTGGGACCGATCCTCGGAACCGTGATGACCGAGCTTTACGACTGGCGCGCCGCATTCCTGATGGTCGTCCCACCCGGTTTTTGCGCGCTGATCTGCATCTGGTTCGCGCTGCGGGGCATGAACGAGCGAACCTTCACGCGGCTGGACTGGACCGGGTTCCTGACGCTGTCCAGCGCGGTGGTGGCGGCGCAACTGATCCTGGACCGTGGCCAGCGGATGGATTGGTTCGAGGCGCCCGAACTGGTCCTGATCGCGGTCATCGGGCTGGTGTCGCTGTGGATGTTCGTGTCGCATTGTCTGACGGCGCGAGATCCGTTCCTGAATCCGCGTCTGTTTCTGGACCGGAATTTTACCATCGGCATCACCATCGCGTTCGTGATGGGGATGCTGAGTTTCACGTCGCTGACATTGTTTCCCAGTCTGTTGCACGATCTGCGGGGATATCCGGACAACGTCATCGGCTGGCTCGTCGCCGCCCGCGGCATCGGCAATTGGCTCGCATTCCTGGTGATCGTTCCGTTCACGCGGGTGGCGCCGCGAACCGCGATCGCGACCGGGCTGGCGATCCAGGCGTTCTCCGGCCTGGCGATGGCGCAGTTCGATATCAACCTGACGTTCTTCGATATTTTCTGGACGCATTTGTTGCAGGGGTTCGGGCAGAGCGTGACGTTCACGCCCATGACCGTGGTGGCGTTTTCGACATTGCCCAAGGCCCAGATGACCGAGGGCTCGGCGATCTTCACGCTGATGCGGAATTTTGGATCGAGTCTGTTCATTTCAATTACGGTTCTGGTATTGGTGCGCTCGACGTCGGTCAATTACGCGCGGATGTCGGAGTTCGTTAATCCGTATAATCGGATATTGCTGTTTCCGGATTTTCCGCAGGCGTGGAGTTTGGACACGGCGGTGGGGCTGACGCGGCTGTCGAACGAGGTGCAGCGGCAGGCGGCGATGATCGGGTACGTGAACGCGTTTTATTTGATGGGGTTCACGGCGTTGGTATCGATACCGCTGGCGTGTTTGTTGCGAAGGGCGCCAAAGGTTGGGTGAGGAGTGGGCTGCGCGGTTGTCGACGATGGTCTGGACATTGGTCTAATGTGTCGACTATTGCCTCCAACCGTCATCCACGGGCTCGTCCCGTGGATCGGCCGCGGTACAGCGCCAATTCGAATCCCTGGGCCAGGTCCAGGAGATGACGGCGAACGACATTGCCATCGATCGAAACCCCGCCACTGGCACAAGGGTCCTTGACCAGAATCCGGTTCTTCGGTTCATGCTGATCGGAAAAGGAAAGATTCAACCACAGATTTTCACAGATGGCGACTGAATATATTGAAACGACATACGAAACGACCTGGGCGGTCAGGTTCGACCGAAGTGCCACTCAATCGCCCGTTCAGTCTGACAATAGCGCGGCGCTTGCCTCTTCGATCGCCCGCCAATCCTCGTCGGGCAGTTCTTCGATCAGGTACGGCCGCCGGCGACGGCGGGTCAGGCGGCAGTATTCATCGTAGGACAGCAGCACCGTTTCCTCCCGCCCATCGGAGGTGATGATAACCGGATCGCTTTGGGCGATTGTTTGATACTCGGCCATCTTCTGGATGTACTCGGTGCGGGTGACGGTTGGCATGGCACACTCTCTGACGTCCCCAAGATACGATTCGCGAGCGGAATTTCAAGCAAGATCGGCGCCGGTTTGGTGTAGGAACGACCGGCCCTGGACCCGAAACCAAGAGACCCGCACACTGCCGCAATGCCGGACCAGCCGAAATTTAGGGCGTTTCTGTCGTATAGCCACGCCGACGAGGCGATGGCGCGATACCTGCACAAGCGGCTGGAAGCGTACCGCCTCAGCCCGAAACTCGTGGGTATTACAACCCGGCGCGGCCCGATCCCGGAGACGCTGGCGCCGATCTTCATGGACCGGACCGATTTTTCCGGCGGGCATGCGCTGGATGCGGCGACCATTCAGGCATTGGACGACTCCGCGGCGCTGATCCTACTGGCATCACCGGACTCCGCCCACAGTCTGCCGGTTCAACGCGAGGTTGAAACGTTCCAAAGCCGTCATCCGGACCGGCCGGTCATTCCCTTGATCCTGCGGGGGACAGCGAAAGACGGGTTTCCGCCCTCCCTGCCGCTGAGCACGCTGGCGCCAGACTGGCGCGAGGATAATGTCGCGCTTGGGCCGATGCGTGGGATCGCCGGGTTGCTGGACCGGACGCAGGCTCGAGGTCTGGCGCGACTTCTCGGCTGGGGCGACCTGGCCTTTGCCAAGCTGATCGCCGCGTTGGTGGGGATCGACAATCCCGATCTGTTTTATCAGCGGGAACGGCGGCGGCGGCATCAGAGGATGGCCGCCCTCGCCTCGGTCGCCGTACTGATCGGCGCTCTCGCCGGCGGGCTCGGATTCTTCGCGAATCGGGACCAGGACCGCGGCGTGCGGCTCATCGAGGTGCAACGCGAGTTGTCCGACCCGCGGGCGCTGGCTGCCCGGCTGCGGGCGCTGTCACCGGCCGCCGCGCAGACGTCATCGCGGGGCGACGGGCTGGAAACCGCGATCGCCGATATTCAAACGCGCGCCGCCAGCGACGAATCTTATGCCCGCGCGCTGGCTTTGCTTCAGCAAGGCAAACCGGCCGAAGCCGCCACGGTCCTGAGCAACTCACTGGCAGCCCAGGAGGCCCGCGTGCGCGATGAGGCGAAGGAACGCGCCCGCCAATACCGCGACCTGGGCGCAATCACCGCCCTGAGCGATCCGGCCCGGGCTCGGGTCGCATACGCCCGCGCGGTGGAACTGGATCCGGACAACGAGGGTGGCCTGCAATCTGCCGGCCAACTGGCGTTGGATGCCGCCGATCTCGTCACGGCCGAGCGCCATTACCGGCGGCTTGCCGGGCTTCCAGCCGCCGGGACGGACGGGGATAGCGCGTGGCAGGCCCGGATGGGTCTTGGCGACGTTCTTGTGGCTCGGGGCAATTTGCCGGGGGCGCTGGCCTCCTTCCACGACGGACTGACGATCGCGGACCGGCGAACGAAGGCGGACCCGGGCAACGCGGGCTGGCGGCGCGATCTCTCGGTGTCCTACAACAGGATCGGCGACGTGCTGGTGGCCCAGGGCAACCTGCCCGAGGCGCTGAAATCCTTCCGCGACGGGCTGGCGATCGCCGAGAGTCTGGCGAAG
>SHWL01000049.1 GCA_009693865.1 Acetobacteraceae bacterium
CCGGCGTTCATGAGTGAGCCCTCCCCGGACAAGGGTCGGGCAAACCGCCACCAACTTCAAACCGACACCACCCAAAATCGTCGAAAAACCGTTATAGGTCAGACACTTCGGAACGGTTCGTTCGGAAAACTCCGGACAGTAGTGATATATATATCAGTGGCTTATCGGGCGATCGCAAACGTCGTTTCTTAATGTGTAAAGAATTCCGACAGTGCGTCGCGTTGTTGATCCGACTGTTCTCACAGCCCTGCCTGAAGCCCCAGGCCCGCGGGATATTTCGCGGTGGCACACCGCGCAGGTGGACCGGCTGCCGTCAGGGCCGGACGATATTCCGCCCGGATATTGCGCCTGCACCAGGCACGCCGTACCCTACCGTCGGTCGTCCCAGCGATTGAAAATTACAATATTCCAATTGTTTACCTGGCTCGCGTCGCCGCTTCCGCCGTATCGCCGGAGCCCCGCGCACCAGCCCGGGCCAAGTGTAAAGAACTCCGACACAAGGTCCGGTCGAAGCACCGATGGGGCTGTCAGGCCTTGGGGACTTGTTGCTGACCTCCACCGGACCGGCGAGCCGGAATTTCTCCCTCGGCCTGGCTCTCGGCCGGGGCGAAACGCTCGCTTCGATTCTGGCGTCCCGGCGAGCGGTCACCGAAGGCGTCGCGACCGCCCTGATCGCGCGCGCCGCAGGCGCCGAAATGCCGATCTGCGCCGCCGTGGCGGCACTGCTGGAGGGGCGGACGACACTCCAGGAAGCGATCGGCGCGCTGCTGGCCCGGCCGCGGCGGGACGAATGAATCCGGCGTGGTTGCCCCCGGCGCAATCCGCGCCGCATGGCACTTTATCAGCCCGCGCGCGACCGCCCACGTCCAGCAATGGGTATCATACAGGCTGCCGCGCATGATTTCCGACGATTTTGCTTATCCGGCCAGGTCCCCCGATCCTATCCAGGCGGCAACCTCGTTGACACATGTGGGTGCCTCCCGGCTCAGGTTTCCGCCGAAACGGTACCCGGCAACTCCGTCCCGTCATAAAACTCTCCGACCGGGACAGCGATGCCGATTTCAGGCATCGCCAGGACATCCCCACCGGTCAGAGCCGTCGTGGTCCAAGGAGCGTCCCCGTTCGCCCGGGTATGGACAGTCATGCCCACGCTGCCGTGCTCCAAAATGACATAGCGGCGGATTGTCGGAACGGCCCGGTATTCAAGCAGCTTATCGATCCGGTCGATCCTGCCGGAGGAGGGGCTAAGAACCTCGAACACCACGACGACACCGGGCACGAGGCGGTCCGTACTTTGCGCCCGGGTGCAAGTGACAAGCGCGTCCGGATACCGGACCGCTCCCCCGATCGTGGCGACACCGGCGTCAGGACCCAGAGGCTCGCAACTGGACCCCTTCAACCTCGGGCCCAGGGCGGTGTGGATGTTTCGGGTAATCCGGCTATGTCCGATGGTTCCCCTGGTCATGGCGACGGGCTCAAACCCGTCGAATTCATACCGCGCCATCTGGACTTCAGCCCAGGTCAGGAACTCATCGCGTGTCATACGCGGCGTGCGAAGGACGACGTTCATGGCGCGATCTTAGCACACCACGACAATCGCTGTCTCCAACCGGCTTCGTGCCTTGCGTACATCGGCGGCGAAGTCCCCATGTAACAGCCGTTCACAGACTGGTCACAATCCGCTATGGAGCCGATGTAAGGGGGCCGCGCCCGGGTGACAAACCCTCGCCCGAAGCGCATATCGCGGCGTTCGATCAACAAATCCAAACCGACGGCGACACACCCAGGAGTTCCATCGCCTCATGCACGTTCTCCGCTCCCGCACGTCCCGAGCCACCCGTCCGGGCGGCCAGTCCAGTCCTATCTGAGACCCCATGCAAGCGATCAACGCGATCCGAATGGGCGGCTTCGACGTCCTTCCTTTGGTGGAAGGCGGCAAAGGCGTCGCGGTCTCCAACGGCACCACGGCCGGCCATTGGTCCCTGGGCGGCGGCGTCGGCACGATCAGCGCGGTTAACGCCGATAGCTACGACGCCGACGGCAAGCCGATCCCGCAAATCTACCACGCCCGCACAAGGCGGGAACGGCATGAGGAACTGATCGCCTACGCGATCAAGGGCGCTCTGGCCCAGGCGCGGAAAGCCTTCGACATCACCGGCGGCAAGGGCCGCATCCACGCCAACATTCTGTGGGAGATGGGAGGCGCCGAACGCATCATCGCCGAGGTCCTGGAACAAGCGAAGGGCCTGATTCACGGTGTCACCTGCGGCGCCGGAATGCCCTACCGCCTGTCCGACATCGCCGCGAAATTCAACGTGCATTATTACCCGATCATCTCCTCGGCCCGCGCGTTCAGCGCGCTGTGGAAACGCGCCTATCACAAGACCGCCGAGCTTCTGGGCGGCGTGGTTTACGAGGATCCCTGGCTCGCCGGGGGCCATAACGGCCTGTCCAACAGCGAGAACCCGCAAGTACCCGAGCAGCCCTATCCCCGAGTCGTCGCCCTGCGCAAAACGATGAGCGAGTTTGGCCTGAACGACACCCCGATCATCATGGCGGGCGGCGTCTGGTGGCTGGAGGAATGGGAACACTGGCTCGACAACAAGGAGATCGGCCCGATCGCGTTCCAGTTCGGCACGCGCCCGCTGCTGACCCGGGAAAGCCCGCTCCCCGAGCCGTGGAAGCGTAAGCTGCTGACCCTCAAAGAGGGCGACATTTACCTCAATAGGTTCAGCCCGACCGGATTTTACTCCAGCGCCGTCGACAACGCGTTCCTGCATGAACTCAAGGGCCGGACCGAACGCCAGGTTGCCTACACCACCGAGCCCGTGGGCGAGCACGTCGCCGAATACGGCGTTGGTCCCCGCAAGCGGATAACGTATCTGACCCAACCCGATCTGGGCCGCGTCCGTGGTTGGGAGGCCCGGGGCTTTACCGAGGCGTTACGGACACCGGATTCCACGCTGGTCTTCGTCGAACCTGACAAGGCGCGGGAGATCCTGGTCGATCAGACCGAGTGCATGGGCTGTTTGAGCACCTGCCGCTTCTCCAACTGGTCCCAGCAGGAACCGGATTTCTCCACCAACAAACGAACCGACCCCCGCAGTTTCTGCATCCAGAAGGCGTTGCAAGGCGCGATCCATGCCGGCGATGACGCCGCCGCACTGGAGACCAACCTCGTGTTCTCCGGCCACAACGGATACCGTTTCGCCAAGGACCCATTCTACTCCAATGGGTTCATCCCCACGGTCAAACAACTGGTCGAGCGGATCCTCACGGGCCGCTGATGAAACTGCTGCTGATCAACCCCAACGTCACCGAGGCGATGACCACCTCAATGGCGGCGGAGGCACAGCGGTTCGCCTCGCCTGGGACCGAGATCACATCCGTCACCGCTGCCTTCGGCACGCAGTACATCGAAAACCGCGCCGAGGCCGCGATCGCCGGTCACGCGGTGCTCGACGCGCTGGCGAACCACATGGGGGGGCACGACGCCGCGATCGTCTCCGCGTTCGGCGATCCCGGCCTGGCCGCCGCGCGCGAGTTCGCCGACATGCCCATCTTCGGCATCGAAGAATCCGCCCTCCTGACCGCCTGGACCCTGGGCCGGCGTTTTTCCATCGTCTGCCTGACGGGACGCCTGCGCCGCTGGTATCAGGAATGCGCTGAGGAGCATGGCCTGGCCGCGCGCCTGGTCAGCGTGCGGGCCCTGGACGTACCGATCCCCGACATCACCGCCGCGAAGGACAAATTCCGCGACCGGCTGCTGGAAGAATGCACCCGCGCGATCGAACAGGACGAGGCCGAGGTCATCATCTTCGGCGGCGGTCCCATCGCCGGTCTCGCGCGCGAGGCGGCGGATCAAATCCCGGTCCCCACCCTTGACGGCGTGAGCTGCGCGGTCCGCCTGGCCGAGGCCGTGGTGGGCCTTCACCCGCGCCCGCCCATGCGCGGCAGTTTCGCCCGCCCACGGCCGAAACCGGCCAAGGGATTGAGTCCTGCCCTGATGCGGCGCATCGTTCAGGAGTGAGACAAGCGTACTTAATCCCCGGCTCTCGGCCCGTCCGCCATCGTCATGGCCCGGCTTGTCCGGGCCACCGGTCGCGGCACTGTTTTCGAGCGGGTGGCCCGGACAAGCCGGTCCATGACGAAAAGGAGGACGGTACGCCAATCTCTAAGCGCAATGATGTGAGACAAGCGTGAGGCGTGGGATGGATCGCGAACGCGATGATGAGGATACGGCCGATCTGACCCCGGCATCCTGGCTGAAGTTCGGCCAGCGTAACGTTTTGTACCTCGGATTCGTGGTGCTGTTACTGCCGTTCGGCATGGCGTTGGACGGTCCCGGGCCCCCGGGCGGGGCTATCGCCACGCAAAGTCTGGGCGGGCTCGCCTTCGCGGTCATGCTCTGCGGGGCGGTGTCTCTGGGGTTCTTCGTGATCAACGCCGGACTTGTCGTCATCGATTTGGCGAAAGGCCGGCGGGCCGCGAAAGCGTTGATCGGATGCGTTTTGCCCGCCGTGGTTGGGATCGGATCGTTACTGGTACGGTAACACCAATCCGCCTCACGCGAACTTGTACAACCTCGCCGCCGTCCGTCCGATTTTCTCCCGCACCACCGCATCCGGAATGACTCGTTCAAAACTCTCGACCATCTGCCGGTATGTGATTTGGCTCTCGTGCCCCACGAACGGCCAGTCGCTCGCGAACAATATCCGTTCCGGCCCACCTTCGGCCAACAGGCGCGCCGCCAGTGTCGCATGATCGCAGCCAACCGATCGGTAAGGCGCGGACACCTTTACCCAGCCGCGGCCAGACCCGATCGCTCGCAATGCCGCCTGAAACCCCGGCGAGTTCTCACCCATCGCCGCCGTCGGGTTCCCGTAATGATCGATGACGATCTTCACGTCGGTTGCCAGCAACTGATCCGTCAGCGCGGCGATCCGCTCCCCCTCGGCGTAAACATGCACATGCCAGTCCAAATCGGCCACCCGGCGGAACAGCCGCCGGAACTCGATGGATCCAAAGTCCGGTGTTCCTTTGTAGTCGCGTAACGAAAACCGGATGCCCACGACCCCCGCCGCGTCCATCGCCTTTAACTCATGAAGGCTCACCGAGGGCTCGACGATCGCCGTCGCCCGCAGCCGGGGATACCGCGCCAACGCCGCCAGCGTGTAATCGTTATACGGCCCCATGAAACTCGCCGCCGCATGCACGCCGAACAGCACGCCGTGCTCGTCCAACACACGCGTGTATTCCTCGGGCGAGACATCCCGGACGGGTTTATGGGTCGCGCCCTCGATCAGCGGCGTGTTCCGCGGATAAATATGCGCGTGGGTATCGACCAGCGGCCCGAGGCCGCCCGTTTGTGACTGGCTCATGCATACCAGACTATGCGCCACAACCCGCGTCGATCAACCCCGGCAAATTTTGCCGCCCATGTTAACGGATCGCTAAGGATTAAGTGCCACCCTGCCCGCTGCCAAAACAGCAGCGCGATGGGAACAAGGCGGCACCGATGCCGGCGATCTCAACACGAAACAGTAAGCCATGAAGGCGGTACTCGATGGCCTCAAGGCCCTCGGGCCGACGCGGCTGGCCGCGATGGGCGCCGTCGCGCTTGGCCTGTTGGCGCTGCTGGCCATGATGATCCTGCGTGCCGGTTCCAACGACCAGATGGTGCTGTTGTATGGTGACCTCGACCCCCGCGACGCCAGCCAGATCGTGGAGCAGCTCAATCGCCGCCACGTTCCCTATCGTCTCGCCAATGGAGGCGCGCAGATCCTCGTCCCCGCCGATCAGGTGCCGGAATCGCGGATGCTCCTGGCGAAAGACGGTCTGCCGTCCGGTGGCTCGATTGGCTACGAACTGTTCGACCGCGGCGACGGTTATCTGTTCTCCGCGTTCCAGCAGAAGATCAGTGAGACCCGCGCGATGGAAGGTGAGCTTGCCCGCACCATCCGCTCCATCCGTGGCATTCGCATGGCCCGGGTCCACCTGGTGCTGCCGCGGCGGGAGCCATTCGCGCGCGAACAGCAGGAAGCCCAGGCGAGCGTGATGCTGACGATGGCGGGAGCGCAACGTCTGGACCGGGAGGGCACGCAGGCGATCCTGAACCTCGTCGCCGCCGCCGTGCCGGGTCTGCGGCCGCACAACATCGCGGTGATCGATTCTCGCGGCGATCTGCTGGCCCGCGCGGGTCAGCCGGTCAATCAGGTCAGCCAGGCCGCCTCAGCCGAGGACATGCGCCGCGCCATGGAACTGCGCCTCGCCCGCGCGGTCGAGGAGATGCTGGAAAAAACCCTCGGGCCCGGCCGGGTGCGGGCGGAAGCGTCGGTACGCATGAACTTCGATAAGGTCAGTGAAACAAATGAACGATTCGATCCCGACGGACAGGTGACGCGCAGCTCGCAGACGGTGAATACCACCTCGAAAACCACCGAGGCGAACGGCGCGGTCACAGCCCAGAACAATCTGCCCAACGCCGATAATGGCAACCAGAACAACGGCTCGCAGGAAGGGCGCCAGGAGGAAACCACCAATTTCGAGATCGGCAAGACCGTCCGCACCTTAATGCGGGAACAGCCGCGAATCGATCGGATCAGCCTCGCGGTGATGATCGACGGCGTCGCGCAACCGGGTGCCGATGGGAAGCCCGCCTGGCAGCCGCGCTCGGCTGAAGATCTGGACCGCATCACCACGTTGGTGAAATCCGCGATCGGCTTCGATGATAAGCGCGGCGACCAGGTCACTGTTGTCAGCATGCGCTTCGTGATCGAGGAACCTCCCCCGGTGGACAGCGGCGGCATTCTGGGCGTGCGGCTGGAAAAGCCCGATTTCATGCGCCTCGCGCAAACAGCCTTGTTCGGGATCATCGGTTTGCTGGCGTTGCTGCTGGTGCTGCGCCCGATGGTAAGCCGGCTGACCGCGTTGGCACCCGGCGGTCTGGTTTTGGCCGACGGTACCGTGGGCGCCGCCGGTGCGCTGTTGACCGCGGCGGGAGGCGTTCGCGCCGTCGCCAGGCCGACCGGGATGATGGCGCTGCCTGCCCCCGGGATGCACGCCGCCGACGCCTCGGCGGCGCGACTCGAAGACGACTCGATGATCAGCCTGAGCCAGATCGAGGGCCAGATGCGGGCATCTTCGTTGCGGAAACTCGCCGACATCGTCGCTAAACATCCCGACGAAACTTTGACGATCATGCGCGGCTGGATGGCTCAGGAAAATGGCTGAACCCGCGAAATCCGAGGATTATCGCAACCTGCGAGGCACGCAAAAGGCCGCGATTGTCATGCTCGCGTTGGGCGAGGAGCAGTGCGGCCGCTTGTTCAACATGATGCACGAGGACGAAATTCGCGACATCTCCGCGGCGATGTCGCAACTCGGTGCCGTCCGGGCGGACATCGTCGAGCGCCTGTGTTCGGATTTCGTCGACAGTCTCGGCTCGTCAGGCAGTCTGATCGGAAGTTTCGAAAGCACCGAGTCGCTGCTGATCAAAACGCTGCCGCGGGACCGCGTGACGCAAATCATGGAGGAGATCCGCGGTCCCGCCGGCCGGACGATGTGGGACAAACTTGGCAACGTCAACGAAGATGTACTGGCGAACTACCTGAAAAACGAATATCCGCAAACTGTCGCCGTCGTGCTGTCGAAGGTCCGTCCCGATCATGCCGCGCGTGTGCTGGCGCTGCTGCCCGATCCCTTCGCCATGGAAGTCGTCATGCGCATGCTGCGCATGGAGACCGTGCAAAAGGAAGTTCTGGACGGCGTCGAACGCACATTGCGCTCGGAGTTCATGTCGAACCTCGCCCGCAGCGCGCGCCGCGACTCGCACGAATTGATGGCGGAAATATTCAACAATCTGGATCGTGCCGCGGAGACGCGGTTCGTCAACGGCCTGGAAGAACGCAACCGCGAGTCGGCGGAAAAGATCAAATCTTTGATGTTCACATTTGACGATCTGCAACGTTTGTCCGCGTCCGCGGTGCAGATTTTGTTGCGCTCGGTCGAGAAAGACAAACTCCCCATCGCTCTCAAAGGCGCTTCCGACAAAATCAAAGACCTTTTTCTGGGCAATCTGTCGGAACGCGCCGGGAAAATGCTGCGCGACGATATCGCCGCTCTGGGCCCGGTCAGACTGCGCGACGTCGAGGAAGCTCAGGGTGGGATCGTGAATTTGGCCAAGGAACTGGCGGCGCAGGGCCAGATCGAGATCGGTGGAGGCAAGGATGATGAGGTGGTGTTCTGACCATGGATGACACATTTACCAGGGCGCGCGGAGCAGGCGCGTTGTTGTTTGGCGAGGATTTCGACCGGCCAACGACCCGGGCGGAACCGGAGGCCCTCGAGCCGGTGTTCTCCGCCACCGATCTTGAAACCGCGCGAAATGTGGCCGGCCAGGAGAGCCGCGACGCCGCGATGGTGGAATTCGGCACCTCCAACAAAGCCATCGCGTGCCGGGCCTTGACCGCGATCGCCGAGCAGGTCGCGGCGGCACGCGCGGAGGTCGCGTCGATCTCGGAACAATCCGCTGAAGCTGTGACACGCCTGTTGCTGGATTGTTTCGCCACCGCGTTTCCGGCGCTGAGCGCCCGCCACGGCGCGGAGGAAGCGGCCGCCCTGCTGCGCGGCATTTTGCCCGCGTTGCATCGCGAGCCGAAAATCACGGTACGGATCAGTCCGCATATCGCCGCCGAAATGACCGCGGAAATCCAATCGATGGATCCCGATCTCGCTGCTCGCGTCCGGTTGATTCCAACTGACGCCCTGACAGCGGACGAAGTGCGTGTCGCCTGGGAGAACGGCACCGCCATGCGCGATCCCCAGGCCCTTTGGAGGCAGATCGAAGACATTCTGGCACCGGCCGGCCTGCTCACCACCATCGCTCCGCTTACCCAAGGCTCAACCGCGAAGGAACACACTCTTGTCGAATGATATGGAACTGACCGAGCTTTCCGAACCCGCGGACAACAACAGCCCCCGCTCCGCGCGAGAACTGGAGGCGGTGTACGACATCCCGGTTACCGTCAGCGCCGTTCTGGGCAAAACCACGATGCAGGTCAGCCAGTTGCTGAAGCTTGGCCGCGGCGCCGTGGTCGAACTCGACCGGAAACTCGGCGAGGCGATCGACATTTACGTCAACAATCGCCTTGTCGCCCGAGGCGAGGTGGTCATGGTCGACGATACGCGCCTTGGCGTGACCATGACCGAAATCGTCAAGGGCGATCGGGGCTCGTCGTGACAGTGGCCGGCGTACCATGAAGGTTCTGATCATTGGCTCGCTGTCGGGCGATCTTGGCCAGGCAGCCCAGATCGCCATCAGGCGGGGCGCGAAACTGGATCAGGCGGATAACGCGGACATCGCGTTGATCCGGCTGCGCGCCGACGCGCATATCGATCTGGTGCTGTGCGACCTGGCCCATGATGTTGGCGCGGTCGTCGCCGCGCTGGCCGCCGAACGGATGGCGATCCCTGTCGTCGCCTGCGGCACCGGCGACGATCCAGACGCCGCCGTGCGCGCGATCCGGGCGGGCGCGCGGGAGTTCCTGCCGCTACCGCCTGACCCCGATCTGATCGCGGCGATTCTTGAAGCCGCGTCCGGCGAAACGCACACTTTGATCGCCCACGATCCTCTGATGGAGGCCACCATCAGACGGGCGGAGCAGGTGGCGCGCGCCGACGCGTCAGTCCTGATCAGCGGCGAATCCGGTACCGGCAAGGAAATCCTGGCCCGTCACATCCACCGTAAGTCACGCCGGTCGGGAGGTCCGTTCGTCGCCCTGAACTGCGCCGCGATTCCGGAAAACCTTTTGGAGTCGGAACTGTTTGGTCACGAAAAAGGCGCGTTTTCTGGCGCCCTGGCCCGCCGTCTGGGAAAATTCGAGTCCGCGAATCGTGGCACTTTGCTGCTGGACGAAATTTCCGAAATGGATATCCGTCTGCAAGCGAAACTATTACGCACCTTGCAGGAGCGAGAAATCGACCGCCTGGGCGGCACCACACCGGTCAAAGTGGATGTCCGCATCCTCGCCACCACCAACCGCGACCTCGCCGCCGATGTCCGCCGCGGAACGTTCCGGGAGGATTTATATTTCCGCCTGAACGTTGTCAGCCTGGCAATCCCTCCGCTGCGCGAACGCCCGGGAGATATTTCCGCGCTGGCCGAATATTTCTGCCGGAAATTCGCCGATGTGAACGGACTTCCCTACCGGGCTTTGTCGCACGGCGCGATGTCCCGTCTGACCACGCACCACTGGCGCGGCAACGTCCGGGAGCTGGAGAACGTGATCCATCGCGCCATCCTGCTGGCCGACGGGTCCGAGATCGCCGCCGCCGGCCTGGAACTCACCCCGTCGGACGGTCCGCGTTCCGGCATCAACGCGGCGTCGGACGGCGGCATCGCCTCTTTGGTCGGCCGCCGCATGGACGACGTCGAGCGCGACCTTATCATCGAGACCCTGGGTCACACCCTTGGCAACCGCACCCACGCCGCGACAATCCTGGGCATTTCCATCCGCGCGCTGCGTAACAAACTGCGCGATTACACCGCCCGTGGCGTCGCGGTGCCACCCCCCGCCGCATCCGCGGCCTGAGGCATGGACGGGCTTCCCCCCATCCTCCGAACAATCCTGGCCCGCCTCAGGCAGTTCGCTCCAGGCAGCGATGTTGGCCTCGCGCTGGGTGTCGTCGCGCTGCTATCCGTTCTGGTCCTGCCGCTTCCCACCATCCTTCTCGATCTGGGTCTCGCGCTGTCGATCACCGCCTCGGTGCTGGTGCTGATGGTGGCGCTGTTCCTCAATCGCCCCCTGGATTTCACCAGTTTCCCCACATTGCTGCTGCTGACCACCTTGCTTCGCCTGTCGCTGAACGTCGCGACCACGCGGTTGATCCTGTCGCACGGCAACGAGGGACCGCTCGCCGCGGGCCATGTCGTGGCGGCGTTTGGCGGTTTCCTGATGGGCGGCGACGTCGTGATCGGTCTGATCCTGTTCATGATCCTGCTGGTCGTGAACTTCATGGTCATCACCAAAGGCTCCGGCCGCATCGCCGAGGTCGCCGCGCGGTTCAGCCTGGACGCCATGCCCGGCAAGCAAATGGCCATCGATGCCGACATGTCCGCGGGCCTGATCAACGAGGAAACCGCCCGTACCCGCCGCCGGGAGCTGGAGGAAGAGAGTGGCTTCTACGGCTCTATGG
Source organism: Acetobacteraceae bacterium (assembly GCA_009693865.1). Taxonomy (GTDB): domain Bacteria; phylum Pseudomonadota; class Alphaproteobacteria; order Acetobacterales; family Acetobacteraceae; genus Rhodopila. The sequence goes on from SHWL01000049.1 coordinate 11,197, forward strand.
ACGGCGCGGCGAAATTCGTCCGGGGCGATGCCATCGCCGGCCTGATCATCACCGCGATCAACATCGTCGGCGGCCTCGCCATTGGCCTTCTCCGCCATCACATGCCCTTCGCGGAGGCCGCCGCCACGTTCACGACGCTGAGCGCGGGCGACGGTCTCGTCGCGCAAATCCCCGCGTTGCTGGTATCGACCGCCGCCGGCATCGTGGTGACCAAAGGCGGCGTCGAGGGCACGGCGGATGTTGCCCTGGTGGCCCAGTTGGGGCGCGGCCCGAAGCCCTTGGCGATGGCGGCGGGCGCGGCGGCGGTGCTGGGGTCGCTGCCGGGGCTGCCGACCCTGCCGTTCATGGCTATCGCCCTGCTCGCGGGGGGTGGCGCCTGGATCCGTTACCGGCACCCGATCGGGGCAGCGGATCCTGCCTTGGACTCTCTGATCCCCACCGAACCGCCGATCTCGGAAACTTTGCGCATCGACATGATCCGGCTGGAGTTGGGTTATGGGTTACTGACTCTGGCGGGCGGAGACGGGCCTCGGTTGACCGACCAGATCAAGGGCCTGTGCCGCACCATCGCGGCCGACATGGGGTTCGTGCTGCCGCCGGTGCGAATTCAGGACAACATGCGGCTCGGTCCGGCGGAGTACTCGATCAGCGTCAAGGAGATCCAGGCCGGAAAGGGCGAGTTGCGTCCGCTGATGCTGCTCGTCATGGACCCGAAAGGCGGCACGCCGCAAATGGCCGGGGAGGCGACGAAAGAACCCGCTTTCGGTCTGCCCGCGATGTGGATCGATCCCTCCTTGAAAGAAGAAGCCTTGTTCCATGGCTTCACCGTCGTCGAGGCGCCCACCGTTCTGTCCACGCATCTCACCGAAATCGTCCGCCAGAACGTCTCGGAACTCCTGTCCTACGCCGAAACCCGTAAATTGCTGGACGAACTGCCAACCGAGCACCAGAAGCTGGTCGCGGAACTCATTCCGGCGACGATCTCGGCGGGCGCGGTGCAACGCGTGCTGCAATCGTTGCTGGAGGAACGGGTTTCGGTGCGCGATCTGCCCACGATCCTGGAGGCGATCCAGGAAGCCTGCGGTGGTCCGTCGCGCGCCATCCCGGCGATCGTTTCCCATGTGCGGGCGCGGTTGGCGCGGCAGATCAGCGAGCAGCATACCGGGCCATCCGGCTATATCCCGCTGGTGACATTATCCCCGGACTGGGAGGCCGCCTTCGCCGAATCCCTTGCCGGTCCGCCGGAGGAACGTCAGTTGGCGATGGCTCCCGGCCAGTTGCAGGAATTCGTGCGGCGTCTGAATGAGGTGTACGATAAAGCCGCCGCGGGAGGAGAATCGCCCGTGGTGCTCAGTAGCGGTGCGATCCGCGCCCATGTGCGCGCGATTGTGGATCGGGTCCGGCCTGGCACCCCGGTCTTGTCGCAACTAGAGATTTATCCGCGGGCCCGCATCCGGACGGTGGGTACGGTTTGATCAGAACAACGAGTACCCGCCGTCGATCACGAACGTATCGCCAGTGTGGTACCGCGACGCGTCGCTCATGAGATACACCGCGATCCCGCCGAAATCGTCGCCCGTGCCCCAGCGCCGCATCGGCACGCGCGGAAACACCTTGTTCTGGAACCCATCGCTGGCCAACGTTTTCTCGGTCATATTGGTATCGATCCAACCCGGCAGAATCGAATGCGCGCGAATTCCGTACCGGGCCAGCTCCACTGCCAGCGAGCGCGTCATCGAGATGACACCGCCCTTGGTCGCGGCGTAATGTTCGCTGCGAGGTGAGCCCTCGATCGCCGCCAGCGAGGCGGTTCCGGCCAGCACCCCTTCGATCTTGTTTTGCACCATATGCCGCGCCGCCGTGCGAAGTGTGTAGAACGCGCCATCGAGATTGACGCGCATGACGCGGCGCCATTCCTCGGCCGCCATGTCGATGAACGGCTTACCGCCGCGGCCCGAGACGCCGGCATTGGCGAAGCATCCGTTGACCTTCCCGAGCGCTTCAACAGTTTTCGCGAAACAGGCCTCGACCGCGGCTTCCTCGCCAACATCGCATTCCAGCGCCAGGACGCGACGACCGGCCAGAGCGATTTCCTCCCGCGCCGCGGCGTTCCTGGCTGCGTTGGTCCCCCAGATCGCGACATCCGCGCCCGCCGCCGCGACGGCTTTCGCCATGCCCAGGCCGATACCGGAATTGCCACCGGTGATCAGAGCGACTTTGCCGGTGAGGTCGAAAGGGTTCATGAGCTGCGTGCCTCCATCGGTGCGCGAACGGAAGATGCATCAAGCCGTGCCGATCCCGGAGTGGCAAGACCCGCCCGGCCGCTGGCAAATTCCGCGACATTGGATTACGATTGCTCCAAAGACAGCATGTAAGGCAGTACCATGATTGTGACAGCGGACAGCCAGGTTGCTCTCCAGACCAATCGCCGGCGGACCGGCAATGGGTGGAACACAAGCTATATCGGCAAGAATCGAAGCACGCTGCGGGAGGGCGAAGCCGCTCCGGCGCCGGACATCGTTTATCCGGTGGCGTTCCTCGTCGAAAAGGACGCCGCCGCGATCGTGAAGCCGCATTTCCACAGCGCCGACCAATATCAGGTCGTCGTCCAGGGCGGTGGCCGTCTGGGCCCGCACAACGTCGATAGCGTCTCCGTCCATTACACCGACGCTTATTCCGCGTATGGCCCGATCATCGCCTCCGGTGAGGGAATTTCCTGGTTTACCCTGCGCAATGCCTGGGACTCCGGCGCCCGCTACATGCCCGCCCAACGCCAGGTTCTGCGCGACGCCCGCGCCCGCTTTCAGCATCGTGAATCCACCTGCGGCCCCCTGACGGCTTTATCCGAGGCCGAGTTGGCCGCGCTGACAGATGTCACCGGAAACGCCGTGATCGAGGAAACCAAGGACGGTCTCGGCACCTGGCGCTATACCGTGAACCCGGGCGGCATCGCTCTTGGCCCGCATCCCTCCACCGGTGGAGGCCAGTTCTGGCTGGTGACCTCCGGACTGGCGCGCGTTCCCGGTGGCGCGCTGTTGCCGCCGAACTCGACCGTATTCGTGGGGCCGGACGACGCGGCGCTGGCCATGACGGCGGGTCCATCGGGCGCCGATCTGCTGTGCATGCAATTCCCGAAGCACGCGCGGGACTGACACCGCACCCGTGGACGGCGATCGTTTCGGACTGGGCTTTTCGCCCAGGCGGCGCGAGGATTCGCGATTTCTGATCGGCAAGGGTGCTTATCTCGACGATCTCGTGTTTCCTGAGGTAGCGCACGCGGTGTTTGTTCGCTCGCCGCACGCCCATGCGGGGATCGCCGGGATCGACACTGTGGCGGCCCTCGCCGCGCCCGGAGTCCTCGCGGTTTTGACGGCGGTGGACGTGGCCGCTGACGGGTTGAATGCACTGCCGCCAACGGTCGAGGCGAACGTTCAGACCGGCGAACGCTTCCATTTCACCCCGTTACCGTTGCTGGCGCGCGACGAGGTTCGTTACGTCGGGCAGTTGGTCGCGCTGGTCGTGGCCGGCACGAAAGCCCAGGCCTTGGACGCGGCGGAATTGGTGCGCGTGGATTACAACGCGCGGCCCGCGGTGATGGCGCCGGAGGCAGCCGCGGAGATTCCTGGCCTGCTCTGCATGGATTGGCGCGTGGGCGGCGCGGACGCGGCCTTCGCCAACGCGGCGCATGTCGTATCGCTACATTTGCACAACCACCGGATCGTCACCAACCCGATGGAACCGCGTGGCGTTGTTGGCGTTCATGACGCGGCGGACGATCGATACACCGCCCATGTCTCCAGCCAGAGCTTGCACGTCAACCGCGACGCCATCGCGCGCGTGCTGAACATTCCACCTGAGAAACTGCGTTTCGTCGCGCCGGATGTCGGCGGCGGCTTCGGCGCCAAGAACTTTCCTTATCCCGAGCAGGCCCTCATTCCCTGGGCTTCCAAACGTTGCGGCCGTCCCGTGAAATGGATCGCCAGCCGTTCCGAAGTTTTCGTCAGCGATCATCAGGCGCGAGACCACCTGGCCGACGCCTCGCTGGCCTTGGATGCCGAGGGCCGGTTTCTGGGCTTACGCGTCGACAGCATCGCGAATATCGGCGCATATATGTGCGGTGGCGCGGGGTCGTTGCAGACGTTCCAATACCTGCATTTGCAAGGCGGGATTTACAATATCCCCCAGGTCGGCCTCCGAATCCGCACCATCCTGACCAACGCGACTCCCATTGGCGTGACGCGAGGCCCGGGATTCGCGGAGGCAGTGAATATCATCGAACGGTTGATCGACGCGGCGGCGCGACGCCACGGGTTCGATCGCGCGGCGTTGCGCCGCCGGAACATGGCGCGCACGCCAATGACCAATGCGCTGGGATTCGTCGTGGACAGCGGGGACTTTGCCGGCACCTTCGATAAAGCGCTTGCCGCCGCCGATCTGCCCGGCTTCGACGCGCGGCGCCGGGAGAGTGAAACGAACGGGCGCCTGCGCGGTCTGGGCTTTGCCTGTCACATCAAAGGCACCGGCGGCAATCCCTCAGAAAATGTCGATATCCGGTTTGACGCCGATGGCACCGTACAATTGATCACCGGCACCCAAACGATCGGACAGGGGCACGAAACGACCTTCCCGCAGATCGTCGCGCATTGTCTCGGCATTCCGAACGATCGTGTCCGGCTGGTGCAAGGCGACACCGCCGTGATCCGCTCGGGCGGCGGCCATGGCAGTTCGCGGGCAACCTATATGGGCGGCACGGCGATCTTCCGCGCGTCGGAGGAAATCGTCGCCAAAGGCCGTCCCATCGCCGCGTCGATGTTGGAGGCGGCGGAGGCGGATATCGGCTTCGCGGCCGGCGCCTTCTCGGTCATTGGCACCGACCGTGGCGTGGCGCTGCTGGACGTCGCGGCCAAGGCGCGAGAGGACGGCACACCGCTCGACACGTACCATTTCTGGACGCGGGAGCACATGACCTTCCCAAACGGCACCCATGTCGTGGAGGTCGAGATCGATCGCGGCACCGGCCGCGTTTCGCTGGCGCGCCACACCGCGGTCGACGATTATGGGGTCATCGTCAATCCGATGATCGCCGCTGGCCAGGCCCATGGCGCGATTGCTCAGGGCGCGGGGCAGGCGCTGATGGAGCAAGCGGTGTTCGACGACGGGAGCGGACAGGTCCTCACCGGATCGTTCATGGACTACACTTTGCCGCGCGCGGACGATTTTCCGTCGTTCGATCTGACGTTCAACAACACGCCGTGCACGACCAATCCGTTGGGCGTCAAAGGCTGCGGCGAGGCGGCGGCGGTTGGTATATTCCCCGCGATCAATACGCGGTGGCCAACGCGCTTGGCGCTGACGGCATTCTCGACGGCCCCGTGACGGGTGAGCGGATCTGGCGCGCGATGGGCCGGCCAACGCTTCCCCCGACTCCCGCTTGATCCGGCGCCTTGGCGGCGCCATGTTCCCGGCATGGACCTTGATTTCACCGACGACGAACTGCACCGCTACTCCCGCCACATCCTGCTGGCCGAGGTCGGCGGGATCGGTCAGGCGAAGCTAAAAGCCGCACGCGTTCTGGTACTGGGCGCGGGCGGGTTGGGCTCGCCTTTGCTGCTATATCTCGCGGCGGCTGGGGTCGGGACCATCGGAATCGTCGACGACGACGAGGTCGATCTGTCGAACCTGCAACGCCAGATCGCCCACACGACCGCGCGGATCGGTGTGGCGAAGGCGTCCTCCGCCGCCCAGGCCGCGAGCGATATCAATCCGGACGTCCGGATTGAGCCGCACCAGCTGCGACTGACGGCGGACAACGCTCTGGACATCATCGGCCGTTACGACATCGTTTGCGACGGCACCGATAATTTCGGCACAAGGTTCATGGTGTCCGACGCCTGCGTCCTGGCGAAACGAACGCTGGTTTCGGCCGCGGTATTGCGGTTCGAGGGCCAACTTTCGACGTTCAAGCCACATGCGGGCGGCCCGTGTTACCGCTGCCTGTATCACGAGGCGCCGCCGCCGGGCGTCGTTCCCACCTGTAGCGAGGCTGGCGTCCTGGGTGCCGTCACCGGGGTGATGGGCACCTTGCAGGCGACCGAAACTCTGAAGGAGATCATGGGTATCGGTGAGAGCATGTCCGGCCGCCTGTTGGTGTGGGATGCCCTGGACGCGAGGTTTCGCACCGTGAAACTGCGCCCGGATCCAAAATGCCTTGCCTGCGGCCCAGAGGCGACATTGCGGGATCTGTCCGAGCATACGGACACAGCCGGACCCGCCTGTGCCATCTGAAACTCTGGGCGTGCTGTTGCTGTCCGGCAGCCACGACCGCGCCCATTATGCCTTCGTCCTTGCCGCTGGCGCCGCCGCCCTGGGCCGGACCGTGGTGGTATTCGCCACCAACCGGGGATGCCTTGGATTGGCGGCCGACTGGTCCGGGCTTGATGATTCGGTCCGCGACGCGCGGGTTCAGGCGTCCGGCGTCGCGGGGCTGGAGGAACTGCGTGAAGCGGCGCTGGAGCTTGGCGTGCGGATGATCGCGTGCGAGGCGGGGTTGCGAGCCGAAGGCCTGGACCCGACAGGACTCTTGCCTTCTGTTGAAGTCGCTGGCGTGGCGACGTTTCTGACAGCGGTGCGTGGCGGGCAGATTATTTCGTTGTAGGGCTGCCGGGTTTATTTCGCGGGAGTATCCGAATTTCTGTGTGTGAGGCTTGGTCAGTCTCACCCCCCATCGGGTGAAGGACTGTATGCGACGAATACGCCGCCGCCACCGCCTACACGGTCTATCGGACCGATTTGGAGGGGCAGACAAAACTGTTCAGCGTGGGCCAGTATTTGGACGTGGTTACCTTCGCGGAGGGCCGGCCAATGTTCAGGGAAAAAATCGTGATTTGCGATACATTCAATATCCCAAATCTTTTGGCGATCCCACTATACCAGGACCGTCACGCCCATCCCCAAGACGACGCCGCCATGCGCGGTCATCGATCCCATGTGCGCGGCGGGCAGGCCGCCGATGAATACCGTGAAGCTACCCACCAGGATCACGTCGGGCGGTCCGACGCAGACGCACATATCGGTTACCCGGGCGGCCGGCATCCCCATGATCAGCGTCAGGAGCCCGCCTGGAGGCAGCACCGGACCACCGACGTGCGGGACAGGGCCGGTGAACATCGGACAAACGTGCATATCGCCCACGCGGGCAGCTGGGGTTCCCATGCCTCGGAGACTAACCGGGTGGACACGCTAATTCAACAAATGATCGCGGCCCCCTCAAACGGAGGCCACCGCCGCCAATTGCCGATCCACCAACCGCGCATAAACGCCGCCACGCGCCATCAGCGCCGCATGCGTGCCCGACTCAACCAACCGGCCCCTGTCCAACACCAGGATCAAATCCGCCGCCCGGATCGTCGACAGCCGGTGCGCCACCACGATCGTCGTCCGGTCCACCATCAGCCGGTCCAGCGCCGAGCGCACAGCCTGCTCGCTGATCGTATCCAAATGGGACGTCGCCTCATCCAGCACGAGCAACGGCGCGTCCTTCAGGAACGCCCGAGCGATGGCGATCCGCTGGCGCTGCCCGCCCGAAAGCTGCACGCCCCGTTCCCCCACCTTGGTCGCCATGCCCTCCGGCAATCCGGCGACAAACCCGGCCAAAGCGGCACGGGACAAAGCAAGCGACACTTGTTCTTGAGTCGCATCGGGCCGCGCGAGACGGACATTCGCCTCCAGCGTGTCGTTAAACAGATAGGTGTCCTGCGCCACCAGCGCGATCCGTCCGCGAAGCCCGTCCAGCGTCAGCTCCGCCGGCGAAACACCGTCCAGCAGAATCCGCCCGCTCTGAGGATCCCAGAACCGCAACAGCAGATTGGCGATCGTCGTCTTCCCCGCCCCCGAGGGTCCGACCAGCGCGACCGTCGCGCCCGCCGGAATCTCAAACGACACGTCCGACAATGCCTCCCGCGCACGCCCCGGGTACGTGAAGGTCACATGCTCGAACCGCACTGCTGAGCCGCCCTCGCGCGCCGCCGGTTCGCGCGCGCCGTCGCGGATCGCCACCGGCTCGGCATGCACGACATGCAACCGCCGCGTCGACGCGATCGTATCCGCCAATTGCCGCCCCACCTGGGCAATTTCGGACACCGGCAGGAAGGCCGCGACCGAGATCAGCACCAGCAACGGGAGCATCGCGGGTGGGAACCAGCCGTCATGCACCAGGACCGCCCCGGTCGCCGCGACCGCGAGGCCGCCCAACCCGGTCGCGACCTCCAAGGCGCTGGTCTGAAAACTCAGATCGGTCAGCAGCGACAACCGCGTCACCTGATATTGCCGAACGGCCACCATGAATCCGTCGCGGCGGCGCCCGGCGGCATTGAACGCCACCAACTCCCCCATGCCCTGAATCGTTTCGGAAACGTAGGCGCCCAGGCCGCCTAAAGCTCCACGCGCGGCGGACCCGAGCGCGTCGATTCTCGCCCGCCCGCGCATCGGCGAGGCCGCCGCGTAGAGCAAGAAGGGCGCCAACGCGAAGGCCAACGGCCAGGCGATCGCCAACAGCGCGATCAGCACCGCCGCGGGCACCAGGAACGCGACAATGGCGGGGGCGATCGTATGGGCGAAGAAATACTCCACCGTCTCGACATCCTGGGTCGCCAGCGCGACCAGATCGCCCGACCGCCGCCGCAACAAATACGCCGGCGCCAATGCATCGAGCTTCCGGAACAGATCGATGCGCATATCCGCCAGCAGCTCGTAGGCCATGGCATGCGCGATCCAGGACTCCAGCCAATGCAACACGCCCGCCAGCGGCGCCACGATCAGCAAAGCCATGACCAACGTCCCGGTGGGCGCTTCGCTCCGCACCGCGCCCAAAAGCAGCGCGCCGATGACACCGACACCGATAAAAGCGATGACCCGCAGGATGCCGCACAGCATGACAACGCCCAACTGGCCCTTATAAGGCCGGACCACGCCAAGCAATGTCCGGATCGTCGCCGGCCACCCGACCGAGGCGGCATCGGCGGCGATGCTGGTGACCACCGCGCCGGTCGCGGTCTCGGCTTCGGCCTGACGCTGTTCAAGCGCCGTCAGGACGAGTTCGGGGTCCCGTGTCTCGGCCATTTGCGGCCCCATCAATCGCCGGTACGGCCCCGCCTGAGCGATCAGCGCGGAATGATGGCCGGACTGGACGACCGCGCCGTCTTCCAGTACCAGAATGCGGTCGGCCCCGATCACGCTGGACAGCCGGTGCGCGAGAATCAACGTGGTCCGGCCGGTCATCAGGCGGTCGAGCGCCTGCTGAATTACCGCCTCATTTTCGGCATCGACGGCTGAAAGGGCCTCATCCAGCACCAGGATCGGCGAGTCCCGCAACAGCGCCCGCGCGATGGCCAGACGTTGCCGCTGTCCGCCGGACAACTGCGATCCACGCTCCCCGATCTGCGTTTGGTAACCCTCCGGCAGCCCCATGATGAACTCATGCGCATTCGCCGCCTGGGCCGCGGCGACCAGGTCCGCCTCGCTCGCATCCGGCCGGCCGAGGCGAAGATTCTCCTCGACCGAGCCATGAAACAGCCAGGTGTCCTGCGACACCACCGCGATCATGCCACGCACCGCGTCCGGGTCGAGCGCGCGCATATCCTGTCCGCCAACCCGGATCGCGCCGCTTTGCGGGTCGTGCAACCTCAGCAGCAGCCGCACGATCGAGGATTTGCCGGAACCGCTGGGCCCAACGATTCCCACTCGCTCCCCCGCCGTGATCGTGAACGACAGGCCGGTGTGCGCGGGCTTCCGTCCGCCGGGGTACGCGAAACCGACGTTGTCGAACACGATCTCCGGCGTCAGGCCACTGACCGGCGCGGGATGAGAGGGAATGGCGGGCGCCGTGACCGGCGCGTCCATCAACGTGTTGATCCCGTTCGCCGCGGACTGGCCGTTCAGCCCCGAGTGCAAGACGGTGCGCAAATCGCGCAGCGGCCGGAAAATCTCGGTGCCGGCCATCAGGACGATCAGCAGCGCCTCGAAGCTCATGTCGCCGTGACGGACCCGCCAGGCACCCAGAGCGAGCGCCGCCGCGGCGCCAAACGCGGTGCCGAGGTCGGTGAGGCCGCGGGTGAGGACATTAAGCGCCAGCACCCAGAACGTCGCGTCAGACAGTGAACGGGCCTTGGTGGCCAACATCTCGCCATGGGCCTTGCTCTGCCCAAAGGCCTTCAAGGTCGGCAGCCCCTGGACGGCGTCGAGAAACTCTTCCCCGAACGATTTGAACGCGTTTTGGCGGCCTCGGGACGCGACGCTGGTCTTGCGATGGACGGTCGCGGGCAGAAACAGCGTGAACAGCGCGGCGCCTAGCATGACACTGGCGACGGGGACGTCCCACCATGCGATGAAAGCGAAGATGGCAAGCGGCGCACACAGCGCGATCGCGACCTGCGGCAGGTACTGGCCGAAGAAGGTCTGCAATTGCTCGACGCCGTCGACCATGGACAGCATGACGCCGCCGGTCCGCTCGGCGCCGAACCATGCCGGACCAAGGGCGAGGATCTTGTCGAACAACCGCGCGCGCAGCACTTCCTGCACCCGGGTCGCGGTCTTGTGCGCGACCAAGGTTCGCGCGTGATCCAGCCACGACCGGACCAGGATCGCGATGACCGCGCCCAGCAGCGATGGCCAGAGGTCGGGCCAGGAGTCGCCTCGAAACACCCCGGCCAGGAACCGGCCCAGGAAGGCGAAGCGGGCGATGCCCACGCACAGCGATGCCAGGCCAAGAAGAACCGCATAAGTAATGCGATCGCGAAGACCGGCGGTGAGGCGCCAGAGTCGGAGGTCGAAATGCATGGCGCGATTGTGCCGCAATACCGTCCGGACCGAAACCCCGCCGATCGAAGCGGGCCGGCGGCCACGTGACGTCAGAAATCCATCAGTCTATGCTGCCCATCGCAACAACCTGCACGGGAACGAACAGGATATGGGCGGAGCGACCACCACAGCCACTCAGGCCGGTATCGTGACCATGCCGCCCGCCCGTCGCGCGCCGCCCGGGCAGTGGCTCGACCGCCACTTCGTCAAGCTCACGGTGCTGCCAACCACGCTGCTGATGACGTGCATTTTCGGCATTCCGCTGCTGTTTTCCGGGTTGCTCAGCTTCCTGGGATGGGAGCCGCAACTCAGCTTGTTCGCGGGTAAATACGTGGGCACCGCCAATTATGAGGATCTGTGGGCCGATCCCGACTTCGTGGGCAGCATCCGGCTGACACTCTTCTATACCGCGATCACCGTGACGTCGGAGCTCGCGATCGGCCTGGGCATCGCGCTGCTATTGAACGTCGATTTGCCATATATCATGATTTTCCGGACGTTTCTGGTCGTGCCTATGATGATCACCCCGGTGGTCGCGGCGTTCTGCTGGAAGCTTCTGCTCGACCCGGATCACGGTGTCGTCAACTACTGGATCGGCGAGCACATCATCTGGCTTGGCCGTCCCAGTACCGCGTTGTTCGCGGTCGCGCTGGTAAACGTCTGGCAGAACGCGCCCTATGTTTCGATCCTCTTGCTCGCGGGTTTACGATCCTTGCCGCACGAGCCGGTGGAGGCGGCGCGGATCGACGGCGCCAGCGTCTGGCAAATGTTCTGGCACATCACGCTGCCGCTGCTGCGGCCCTATATCCTGGTCGCGCTGCTGCTGCGGACAATTTTCGAATTTCGCGCGTTCGATAACATTTACGTACTGACCGGCGGCGGCCCGGCGAACGCGACCATGACGCTGTCGCAATTCACCTACCTCGCGTCCTTCGTGCGGTTCGACATGAGCCTGGGGGCGGCTGCCTCCTGGATGATGTTGCTGATGTCGATGCTGCTGTGTTTGTTTTTCATATCCACCGTCCGCCGCCGGGACGCCAACTGATGGCGGCGCTGAATTATGTTGGCTCGCGCCGGGGCAAATTGCTGTTCGCGGGTGGCGTCTATGCCGGACTGATCGCGCTGACCCTGACGTTTTTATTCCCTCTGCTGTGGATCATGGGCCTGTCCCTGAAAACCCGGTTGCAGGTCTTCGCCAATCCGCCGCTGTTCGTCTGGTGGCCGACACTGGACAATTACGCCGCCGTCTTCGAGCGCGCGGATTTCGTGCAGGCCTTCATCAACAGCCTGCTCGTCTCCACTGGCGCGGTCAGCCTGTCCTTGTGCGTTGGAGTGCCAGCCGCTTACGCCTTCGCGCGGTTCCCCTTCACCGGCCGGTCGTTCCTGTTCTTCGGCCTGCTGGCGATGCGCATGCTGCCGCCCATCGCGGTTCTGGTGCCGATGTATGTGTTGTTCAGCAAGATCGGGCTGACCACTACACGGTTCAGCGTCATCCTGGCCTATTCGACGTTCAGCCTGCCTTTGGTCGTCTGGATCATGCGCGGTTTCTTCGAGGATCTGCCGCGCGAACTTGAAGAAAGCGCATGGGTCGATGGCGCCAGCCGATTCCAGGCCTTCTTTTATGTCGTTCTGCCGTTGATACGGCCGGGTCTGGTCGCGGCGAGCATTCTGTGCCTACAGCTTGCCTGGAACGATTTCCTGTTCTCCGCGGTGCTGACGAACAACGCGACGCGAACACTGCCGGTGTTGATGGCGGCGTTCTCGGGCGGAGACACTGGCGTGGACTGGGGCGGCATGACCGCGTCCGGCGTGCTGGTGATCCTGCCGGTTATCGTCTTCTCTTTTCTCGCCCAACGCCATTTGGTGGCGGGCCTTTCCTCGGGAGCCGTCAAGGGATGACCAAAGGGATCAAACGGCGCGATCTTCTGGCGGGCACGGCCGCCACGTTGGCAATGCCCGCTTTGGCGCAAAGTAAGCCGGATAAGCTGGTTTACGTCGGCGATAATGGCCCCTGGCATTGGGTGATGGTGGAGGAGGTCGGACCCGCGTTCGAGAAAGCAACCGGCATCAAGATCGATTTCACGCTGCTCCCGGTCGATCCCTGGAATGCGCGCCTGAAAGCCGAACTCAATTCCGGATCGAGCGGGATCGATATCGTGCAATGGTCGGTCGGGATGGCTGGCTGGCTCAGCCCGCATTTCGATGACCACGAGGAATACGTCGCGAAAATCATGGCGCGCGATCCGGCGTGGGAGTGGAACGACTTCCTGGTGGGGAGCAAGAAGGCCGCTACCTATGAAGGAAAGTTGATCGGGGTTCCCTACCGGATCACGACGGGCATCATGCACTATCAGAAATATCTGATGGACGCGGCGGGGATCGCCAAACTTCCGGAAACGTTCGAGGAACTGCAAAAGGCCGCGATCGCGTTGAACAAGCCGCCGGAGCGGTATGGGTTCGGCATTTCCGGCCGCCAGGGCCCAGCGATCCTGTCGAGCTTCTATCCGTGGCTGTATTCAGCCGGCGGCGGAATGGTCGATTTCAAAACCGGTGAGATCCTGATCAACAGTCCCGCGTCCATTTCAGGGTTGGAGTTCTGGGTCGATCTGATTACCAAATACAAGGTTGTTCCGCCCGAAGCGCTGACCTGGGAATACGAGGAAATCGTCGCCGGCGGCCAGAGCGACCGTTACGCGATGGTGCAGACCTTCGCGCCCTATGGCACGCTGATCAACGATCCCAAAATCTCCAAATCCGGGGGCAAATGGACCTGGTCCACCGTCCCCGGCAAAACCGAGAAATCGCAGAGCCGCACCTGGGTCGACGGCCATTCGCTGGGGATTCCGAAATACACCAAAAACAAAGAGTGGTCTTTGGAATTCATCCGCCTGTGCTGTGACAAGAAATGGATGCGCCGTTCGATGGAGCGCGGCAACGCGCCGCCCCGAGGGTCGGTCTTGCGCGATCCGGAGATGATCGAGAAAATCGGCTGGCCGGAGGTCGCGGCGAAGGCGATCGAGACCGGGATTCCGACACCGGCGCAACCGGTGTTTCCAACCCTGGCGCTGTCGCTGCGTGCCGGCCTGTCCCAGGCCGTGCTTGGACAAAAGACGGCAAAGCAGGCATTGGACGATGTCGCCACTGACTGGCAACGCGGCTTGCGCCGCGGTGGGATCATCAAATAGACGGCGTGGCATTGAACAGGAAGACAATGGCAGACCACACCACCATCGATTGCGACATCCACCCGGGTGTGCCCGAGATCAAGGCGCTATTGCCTTATATGAACGAATTCTGGCGCCATTCCTTCGTCGATCGCGGCATCGACGGGTTCGATATGATGAGCTACCCGCTTGGCGCGCCCATCACCTGCCGGCCGGACTGGCGCGTGGCGGGAGAGCGGCCCGGTTCCAGCCTGGACGCGATGCGGACCCAGGCGCTGGACCGGTTTGGCATCGGGCTGGCGATCTGCAATCCGCTGACCGGCGGACAGGTCGCGGTCAGCGAGACGATGGGCGCCGCGATCTGTTCCGCGGTCAACGACTGGATCGTGGACAAATGGCTGAACCAGGAACCCCGCCTGCGCGCCTCGATTGTCGTACCCCCGCAGGCGCCGCTGATGGCGGTTGAGGAAATCGAACGCCTCGCCGGTGACAAACGCTTCGTCCAGGTTCTGCTTCCCGCCGCTTGCGAAATGACTCTGGGCCGGAGTTACTACTGGCCTATTTATGAGGCGGCGGCGAAACACGGCCTACCGATCGGTATTCACGCGGGCAGTATGTATCGTTACGCGCCAACCTCGGGTGGGTGGCCGTCGCATTACCTGCACGACTACGTCGCCAACAGCCAGTTGTTTGAGGATCAGCTGCTCAGTCTGATCACCAACGGCGTGTTCGTGAAGTTTCCGGACCTGAAATTCGTGTTCATCGAATCCGGCGTGAGCTGGCTGCCGTCGTTCATGTGGCGCGCGATCAAGACCTGGCGCGGCGTCAGGTCTGAAGTGCCGTGGGTGAAACAGTCGCCCGCCGATACGATCCGGTCCAATATCCGCATCACGACGCAGCCCTTCGACGCACCCGACCAGGAGACCGTCGCGCGGATTGTCCAACAGATCGATTGCGATGAGATGTTCCTGTTTTCCTCGGACTACCCGCACTGGCAGTTCGAGGGCGATGCCGTGACCCCGCCCGGCATTTCGGAAAGCTTGCAGCGGCGCATGCGAGTGGATAATCCCTTGGCTACCTATCCCCGTCTCAAGGAGACCGTGTCATGAACGCGCCTGTCGATGTCGCTCAGCACCGCGCGGAAGCCAACAGCAAATACGGCATCATCGATTGCGATATCCATCCGTTCCCGAAACCGGGCGCGCTGAACAAATATCTGTCGGCGCGGTGGCGGAAACACATCGCGGAATACGGCCAGTTCACGACGGGTCCCTATGCGGCCCGCGGCACCTATCCGCGGTTTCAACCGTTCCTGTCGCGCCGGGACTCGTTTCCGCCGGACGGTAGCCCGCCAGGCTCGGATGTCGATTTCTTGCGGGAACAATTGCTCGACGCGTACAACATTACGTACGGGGTGCTGGAGCCGTTGTTGGGCGGGAACTCGTCGCGCAATCTGGATGCGGCGGCGGCATTGTCCTCCGCCATGAACGATTGGCAGGTGGCGGAATTCGTCGATCCCGAGCCGCGGTTGCGGGGGTCGATCCTGATCGCGGCCGACGATCCGAAGGCGGCGGTCGCGGAAATCGAGAAGCGCGCCGCCGATTGGCGCTTTTGCCAAATTCAGTTGGGATCGAAGACGTCGGAACCCATTGGCCGGCGCCGCTATTGGCCGATCTTCGAGGCCGCGTTGAAACACGGATATTCGATCGGACTGCATGTGGGTGGGACGCAAAGCAGCGCGCCGTCGGCCGGCGGCTGGCCGCAGTTCTACGCCGAAGAGCATCATACGCTGACGCACTCGATGATGAACCAGACAACAAGCCTGATTCTGGAAGGTGTGTTCGACGTGTTTCCGGATCTGAAGATCGTCATGATCGAGGGCGGATTCGGCTGGGTGCCGCAACTCGGCTGGCGGCTGGATGCGCATTGGTCGAAAATGCGGAGCGAGGTTCCCGATCTGAAACGGAAGCCGTCAGAGTACCTTAAAACCAACCTCTGGTACGCGACGCAGCCGGTCGAGGAACCGGAGCAGCCCGACGATTTACGTCAGGTCTTCGAATGGATCGGCTGGGACCGCGTGGTTTATTCCAGCGACTACCCGCATTGGGACTTCGACGATCCTCACACGGCGTGGCGGTTCCAGATGACCGAGGTGGAAAAGCGCCAGGTTCTGCACGACAACGCGCTGGCGGTTTATTCGTTCAAATAACACCAGCGCGCTTAAATTCTGACGTTCGACCCATCCCCCGCCGTGATGGCCCGGGTCGTCCGGGCCAACGGTCGCGGTATTGTGCTGGAACGGGTGGCCCGGACAAAGCTTGCCCCTGCGAAGGCGGGGGCCGGGCCATCACGGGAGAGGGAGCGATCCGTCAATCTTTAACCCATATTTAACACTTTTCTCGCCACTTACCGTAACGAACTCCCGAAAATCCCCGGAAAACCGCCAGTTTATTCTGGAAAAACTTTGTAGTGCCATAATATTATTGTCTACCCCTTGACTGCCATGACCGCCCGGCCCATCTCC
>SHWL01000050.1 GCA_009693865.1 Acetobacteraceae bacterium
GCTCGCGTTGCGGATCAACCGCCTGAACGGAGATTGGGACGCCTATTGGGCGAGGCTCGCTGCCAACCCGCCCGCAAATGCCAATTTCAACCGCCCAGAAATGTCACTGGACGTCGCCGCTTGAGCGCACAACTTTGGTTCGCACCCGGGACGGAAGGTTAACTCCGGATTGGGGCGGAATTCGGGTTCTTTCGTCCATTCAGGCGATGGCCCGCCCCAACCACTCCGCATGGCCTGGATTTCACATCCGGGTCACCATGCCTCATCTTGTTCCCCGGAGCGCCCGCCTATAGGTTGCCGCGAATCGTCACGCCACTGCCAGGATTCGCCCGCACGGATTGAACTCCGGCGGGCCGCACACAGGGAAAGCATGTCACAGGCCCCCCACTATAAGCGCGTCCTGCTCAAACTGTCCGGTGAGGCGCTGATGGGCCAACGCGAGTTCGGCCTGGACACGGACACGGTCGCCGCGATCGCTCATGACGTCGGCGATGTGGTCGCGATGGGCGTGCAGGTGTCGATCGTGATTGGCGGCGGCAACATTTTCCGCGGCGTCTCCGGTGCCTCCAAGGGCATGGACCGCGCGCAGGCGGATTACATGGGCATGCTGGCGACGGTGATGAACGCGCTGGCGGTGCAGAGCGCGCTGGAACGGGCGGGGATCGTGACCCGGGTCCAGTCCGCGATTCCGATGGCCAGTGTTTGCGAGCCGTACATCCGCCGCCGGGCCGAGCGCCACATGGAAAAAGGCCGGGTCGTGATCTTCGGCGCGGGCACCGGCAATCCGTTTTTCACCACCGACACCGCCGCCGCATTGCGCGCCGCGGAAATGGGATGCGACGCGTTGCTGAAAGGAACCCAGGTCGACGGTGTCTACTCCGCCGATCCACGCAAGGTGCCGGACGCGAAGCGGTATGAGCAACTGACCTATCACGATGTGCTGGCCGCGGACCTTCAGGTGATGGATGCCGCCGCGATCAGCCTGGCGCGGGAGAACCGCCTGCCGATCATCGTATTCAACATCCACGCGTCGGGGGCTTTCGCCCAGGTGATACGCGGTGAGGGCCGGTTTACACGTATCATCGAAGCCGGAGACGGTTGAACGGAACCAGGAACGAACCTTGCCACACTTGTCAGACTTGGAGGCGCCAGGATGCCCGCCGACCTGAAAACCCTGAAAGACGATCTGACGCGCCGCATGGATGGCGCGACCGAAACCCTGCGGCGCGAGTTCTCCGGTCTGCGCACCGGACGTGCTCACACCGGCCTGTTGGAACCCGTGAAGGTCACCGCTTACGGCCAGGAAATGCCGCTGAACCAGGTCGGTACGATCGGCGCGCCGGAGCCGCGCATGCTGACCGTCCAGGTCTGGGACAAGTCCATGGTCTCCGCCGTTGAAAAAGCAATCCGCGACTCGGGACTGGGCCTTAACCCCTCGGCTGACGGCATGATGGTGCGCATTCCCATCCCGCAATTGACGACCGAGCGGCGCGCGGAGCTGGCGAGGACCGCCCACAAATACGCGGAAGGCGCCAAAATATCGGTTCGCGGCGTCCGCCGGGACGGCATGGAGCAGATAAAGGGCTTCGAGAAAAAACACCAAATAGGGGAAGATCTTGCCAAGACCTGGGCCGACGAGGTGCAGAAACTCACGGATCAGTACGTGAAAAAGATCGACGAAAGCCTCGCCGACAAGGAAAAGGATATCCGCCAGGTCTGAGCGGACAGAATGTCGACCTCAACATATCCCATCGCCGCGAGGCGAACCCAACCTGGAGGCATCGAGCCCCCGCCGGTCCACGTTGCGGTCATCATGGACGGCAACGGGCGTTGGGCCGCCGCGCGCCATTTGCCACGGATCGCCGGGCATCGGGAGGGCGCGCGGGCGGTGCGGCGGACGATCGAGGCGGCCATCCGCCAGGGCGTCGAGTGGCTGACGATTTACGCGTTCAGCAGTGAGAACTGGCGGCGTCCGGCGGACGAGGTGCTCGATCTCACCGGTCTGCTGCGGCAATATCTCCGCACCGAGATCGCCGAATTGAAGGCGTCCGGCGTCCGGCTTCGCTTCATCGGCGACCGGTGCCGGTTCGACAACGGCATTCAAAGCGACCTGCGCGATGCCGAGCGGCATACGACGCACAATTCGCGGCTGAACCTGACCATCGCGCTGTCCTATGGCGCGCGGGCGGAGATCGTGGAGGCAGCCCGGGCGGCGGCGGCGGCCATTCGCGACGGCCTGCTCGATCCGGCCAAATTCGACGAGCAGGTGTTCGCGGGCTTTCTCGCCACCGCGGAGATGCCCGATCCCGACCTGATCATCCGCACGTCCGGGGAGCGGCGTTTGTCGAATTTTTTGCTATGGCAGGCTGCGTACGCGGAGCTGGTGTTCCTGGATGTGCTGTGGCCCGACTTCAAGGCCGAGCATTTCGCCGCCGCGTTGACCGAGTTCGCCCGCCGGGAGCGGCGCTTCGGGGCCCGTCCTGGCTGATACCGGCGCGAACTGGAACGACCTGAGGCTTCGCGTTCTTTCCGCGGCGGTGCTTGTGCCGGTTGTGCTGTCTTGCGTATGGGCCGGCGGATCGTGGTTCGTGGCGTTGGTCGCCTTGGCGGCCTTCGGCCTCGCGGTGGAGTGGGTGACGTTGTGCGGCTACCGGGTCATGGCCTGGCCAGGGATCGTGTTGCCGGGGACCGCCATGATCGCCACGATCTGCTCGGGGTACGGTGAAGCCAGATATGGATTGCTGATCGCCGCCGCCGGGGCGGCGATCGCCGCCAACAGTACTGGGCAATCTTCCCTCCTTCGTCGTCCGCCACGTCCTTCCTCCCTCCGTCATGGCCCGGCTCGTCCGCATGGGCATCAGGATAAGGCCGGGGCGGAGACGGATACTCTCTTTTCACCGTCATGGCCCGGCTCGTCCGGGCCACCGGGCCAGCACAGTGCCGCGACGGGTGGCCCGGACGAGCCGGGCCATGACGTGTTTGGGAGAAACTTTCCCTCCGTTCGGCCTTATCCCGATACCCAGGCGGACGAGCCGAGCCATGACGTAGCGGGAGGAGGTCGCCTGGGCCTGACATTGGGCTTCCCGTACATCTGCCTGGCGGCAGTGGCGCTGCCCTGGATGCGGGCGGACCCACTGGTGGGGTTGCCGAATACGCTGTTCATGCTGGTCGTGATCTGGGCCAGCGATATCGGCGCCTATACGGTTGGACGCCTGATGGGCGGTCCGAAACTGGCGCCCGCGATCTCCCCGGGGAAGACCTGGTCGGGCGCGGCGGGAGGGCTTATGGCGGCGGGAGTGGCCGGTTTCGCCGCCGCCGCTTGTTTTTCATCGGATTTCTCGTCATCACATGCCGTGCTGATGACGATCGGCCTTGGCGTGGTGTCTCAGGCTGGCGACTTGTTGGAAAGCGCCGTGAAGCGCCAGTATGGTGTCAAGGATTCGGGGCATCTCATTCCCGGGCACGGCGGCTTGCTGGATCGGCTCGATGCATTGCTGGTCGTGGCGCCCGTCGCCGCGATGTTGGCGTTCTCTGTCGGACGAGGAGTAGTCCTTTGGCGATGACATCCCGACCCGGGAAATCCGGACCGAACCGGCCAGGCTTCGCCCGCCCGAATTCCGGCCAATTGGGGGATGTCCCCGTGCGTCAGGTGACTGTGCTCGGCTCCACCGGCAGCGTCGGCACCCAAACGATCGACCTGCTTCTGGGCGCCACACCCGGGCGATTCAAAGTCCGCGCGCTGGTCGCCGGGCGCAATGCCAAATTGCTCGCGCAACAGGCGGTCGCCTTGCGGGCCGAATGGGCTGTCGTCGCCGATCCCGCCGCTTTCGCTGAATTGCGCGATGCGCTCGCGGGTACCGGAATCTCCTGTGCCGCCGGACCCGCCGCGGTTCTCGAGGCGGCCGCCATGGACGCGGACTGGACCATGGCCGCGATCACTGGCGCGGCCGGCCTCGCGTCGACGCTGGCCGCGATCCGGCGAGGCAAAGCGGTGGCGCTGGCCAACAAGGAGGCGCTGGTCTGCGCGGGCGAGGTCATGCTGCGCGCCGTCGCCGAGGCCGGCGCGGTTCTGTTGCCGGTCGACTCCGAACATAACGCGATTTTCCAATCGATGGCCGATGGCAACCATGACGCCATCGAGCGGATCGTTCTTACCGCGTCCGGCGGCCCGTTCCGCACCGCGTCGCGGGAGGACATGGCCCGCGCCACGGTGGAAGCCGCGTTGCGCCATCCAATTTGGTCGATGGGCGCCAAAATCAGCATCGACTCCGCGACAATGATGAACAAGGGACTTGAACTCATTGAGGCGGCGCGCCTTTTCAGTCTGCATGAAACGCAGATCGACGTCCTGGTACATCCGCAATCGGTCATCCATAGCATGGTTTGCTACCATGACGGCTCGGTGATGGCGCAACTCGGCTCTCCCGACATGCGGATACCGATCGCGCATACACTTGCCTGGCCGGAACGAATGGCGACGAGTGCGCCGCGGCTCGATCTGACCGCTATCGCCCGCCTGGATTTCGAGGCGCCCGATCCGATCCGCTTCCCCGCGTTGCGGCTGGCGCGCGATGCGCTGAAGGCCGGCGGCGGCACGCCCGCGATCCTGAATGCGGCGAATGAGGTCGCGGTCGAAAGCTTCCTGCAACGCAAAATCGGCTTTCTGGATATCGTCGAGACGGTTGAACGGGTACTCGAAGCGCTCGGAACGCCGAACGCGGCGACACTTGACGACGTCGTCGCGCTGGACGAAGCCGCCCGCCGTTCCGCCCGGACCTTCGCCACCGCGAGGGCTGCCTGAAGGCCCGCGGACGCGGGCATACCCGTCGTGCCGGCCATCTGAAGCCCAAAATTCCGATACCGCCCGAACCATTTGAAAGAAAAGCCCGCCGTGCCGCATCTTTTCCCTGACCTCGCGCGTACCATCGCCGCCTTTGTGGTAGTACTGGGCGTTCTCGTGTTCTTCCATGAGCTTGGCCATTACCTCGCCGCCCGTTGGCGCGGGGTGTACGTCGAGACGTTCTCCGTCGGCTTCGGCCGGAGCATCGCCAGCTGGATCGACCGCCACGGCACGCAATGGCGCATTTCCTGGCTCCCGCTTGGTGGCTACGTGAAGATGCACGGACAGGAGCGGCCGGAGGAAGTATCCGACGAGGTTCGCGCGAACTGGAGGGCTGGGCAGACCTTCCATGAGAAATCGGTACTGTCCCGCGCGATCATCGTCGCCGCCGGACCGGTGGCCAATTTCGTCCTGGCGATGGTCCTGTTCGCCGGGCTTTTCATGGCCGTGGGCCGTCCGGTCACCTCGCCCGTGGTGGGCGAAGTCATACCCAACGGGGCCGCCGCCCGCGCGGGCTTGCAGGTCAACGACCGGATCGAGGTGATCCAGGGTCAACAGATCCGCTCGTTCGAGGACATCCAGCGCTTCATCACCGCGCATCCGGTCGAGACCGTGACCGTGACCGTGACCCGGGCCGGTGCCCGTCAGGATATTGTCGTCGTGACCGAGGCGCGGGAGGTGAAGGGCCGCAAAATCGGTATGTTGGGCATCCGTGGCGGGACGATCGACTATCAACCTTTGGGTCTGGGCGACGCGCTCATTGGCGGGGTGACGCAGACCTGGAGCGTGACGTCCGACACGTTCATCGGCCTCGCTCAGATGATATCCGGGCAGCGCGGCACCGAGGAACTGGGCGGCCCGTTGCGGATCGCGCAGTTGTCCGGCCAGGTCGCCGAACTCGGCGTGTCAAATTTGATCACGTTCATCGCGATATTGTCGGTGAACCTGGGGCTGATCAATCTGTTTCCGATCCCGATTCTGGATGGCGGGCATTTGCTGTTCTATCTGGTCGAGGCCATCGCCGGGCGGCCAATACCGAGAAAGGCTCAGGAATATGGCTTCCGCGCCGGGATCGCGGTTCTCGGGGGCTTGTTCATCTTCGCCACATGGAACGACCTCGCGCATATCGGCCTGTTCCGCTGGGTCGCCGGACTGATCGGCTGACAAAGAATGAGGAATGCCGCCTCACTCCATCGGTCCAACGCTACGTGATGCTGGAACAGGACGAACCGGCCGCCACGGTTTTGGCGCGCGAAGGGGACCGGTGGGTTGGAACGCTGGTGACCGGAGACGCGGTGCTCCGGATGCCCGAGATCGGCGTCGAAGTCCCGCTGGCCGAGGTCTACGAAGGGCTCGGCTTCGGGGCGGAGGAACAACCGGCGGCCTGAGACCGGTTTCAACCGAACCACGGCACGTCGCCTTGAGATGATTACGCCATTGCCGTCCGCTGGCGCCTGAATCCGTCAGCGGCTATCCTGCGGGGACGACTCGCGTCTTCCGGCGCGGAACGTTGTACGAGATGCGGCCCGTATGGCGCGCGAATGGGGAGGCCAGCCGCTTGAAACTGAGTTCTGTCTCGCGGTTCCTGGCCGCCTTTCTTCTGACGGCCTTGTGCGTGGCGGACGCTGGCGCCCAGCAGCGCGCGGCCGGACCGGCGCCAAGGCCCGCGCAGACTTCCCGCGCTGCCGCCGGTACGATTCAGGCGATCGAAGTAGCGGGAAATCAGCGGATCGAAACCGGGACCATCCGCTCCTACATTCTCCTCCGGACCGGCGACCCGTTCGATGCCGACCGGTTGGACCGCAGCCTCAAGACCCTTTACTCGACCGGTCTGTTTCAGGATGTCCGGTTGAGCCGCCAGGGCGACGTTCTGACCGTGACCGTCGTGGAAAACCCCGTGGTCAATCGGGTCGCGTTCGAAGGCAACAAGAAGCTCACCGACGACCAGATCAGACCCGAGGTGCAGACGAGACCACGCGCGGTGTTTACCACCGCTCTGCTGGAAGCCGACCGGCGGAAAATCCTCGACCTGTATGCCCGCAAGGGCAATTTCGACGCGACCGTCGACCCAAGGATCATTCGTCTGGAGCAGGGCCGGGTCGATGTCGTGTTTCAGATCACCGACGGCGCGACCTCGCTGATCAGCAAGATCGCGATCGTCGGCAACCGCGCGTTCAGCGAAGACCGATTGATCGAAGTCATGAGCGCCCGTGAATCGCGCTGGTGGCGGGTGCTTTCGTCATCCGATCAGTACGATCCGGAGCGGATGAACTACGACAAGGAACTGCTACGGCGTTTCTATCTCAAGAATGGCTACGTCGACATTCAGATTCTCGACGCGACGGCGGAATTATCGCCGGATCGAAAGGGGTTCTTTCTGACTTTCTCGTTGAAGGAGGGCAACCGTTACCGGCTCGCCTCGATCGATATCAAGTCGCAGCTCCGGGGCGTGACGCCGGAAATATTGCGGCCCGTCGTCGAACTGCGAGACGGAGATTGGTATGACGGCGATGCGATTGGCCGGGCGGCCGTCGCGCTTGAGGAATTCATCCACAACCGCGGCTACGCTTTCGTCGAAGTAAAGCCTCGGATAAAAAAGAACGCGGACAAGCAGACCGTGGAAGCCGGCTTCGACGTGGGTGAAGGGCCGCGCGTGTTCATCGAGCGGATCGACATCAGCGGCAACACACGCACCAAGGATCGCGTGATCCGGCGCGAATTCCGCCTGGCGGAAGGCGACGCCTTCGACGCCGAGTTGCTCCGTAAGACCAGGACGCGACTGAACGATCTCGGGTATTTCGGCGGCGTCGATATCGCCACCTCTCCCGGATCGGCGCCCGACCGCGCGATCGTAACCGCGCGTATCGCCGAAAAGGCAACGGGCGAACTGAGTTTCGGCGGCGGTTTTTCCACCGACGCGGGCGCCTTGCTGGATATCGGCCTGGCCGAGCGGAACATGGTCGGCACCGGTATCAATGCTTCCATCAATGGCGTGCTGGCGCAGAAGCGCAGTTCGGTCAATCTGTCGGTGACCGACCCGTATTTCCTGGACCGCAACCTGGTCGCGGGAATCGACCTGTTCCTGATTCAGACCCAATATCTGGGCACGCAACCCTACGATGAACGCCGCGTCGGCGGCGCGATCCGCGTCGGCTATGACTTCAGCGAACACCTGCGTCAGACATGGAGTTATTCGCTGATCAATCGAAGCGTGTTCAATGTCATCACGACGGCCAGTCCGTTCATCCTGAACCAGGTAGGCTCCACTCTCCTGTCTCAGATCAGTCAGTCGGTGTCCGTCGATTTCCGGGACAGCCGGCTGTTTCCGCACAAAGGCTGGGCCGTCGATCTCGGCACCGACTACGCGGGGCTTGGCGGCAATGCCAACTTCGTCCGGGTCAATCTCTCGAGCGCATATTACATTCCCCTCGACAGGCTGTTCGACGACGACCAATGGGGGATCAGGCTGTCGGCCGGCGCCGGCTATATGGTGTTGTTTGGTGGCAAGGATCTGATCATCGACAGGTTCTTCCTGGGTGGCGAGAATTTGCGCGGATTTCAGACCGGTGGCGTCGGTCCGCACGACACCACCTCGGGCGACCCGCTTGGTGGCCGGTTCATCTGGACACAATCCAGTGAGTTGCGGTTTCCCTTGCCGGGCATACCCAAGGATATTGGCCTGACAGGCCGGGCGTTCGTCGATATAGGCAGCCTCAGCCAGGGTTCGTTCAAGACGTCGACCTGCGCTGGCTGTGTGGCGGTCACGATCTCCCAGTCCGCGGCGCCGCGGATTGGCGCGGGTGTGGGCGTCTCGTGGCGGACGCAGTTCGGACTGATCAACGTCGATATCGCTCCGTTCGTCGTCAAACAGAAAAACGATCAGACGCAATTTTTCCGGTTTGGCTTCGGTTCGAGGTTCTAGTGATCAACATCCAACAAAGGCGGCGCCCAATTATTACCGAATCGATTGGTACGCGGCCATCCACCCGTCATGGCCTGCCCCTGCGAAGGCGGGGGCCGGGCCATGACGGGAAGACAGGAGGCCACATTGACGCGGTAATATTTGGGCGTCGCCAAAATACCGGACGTGAAGCGGCGTCCGCCCATTTGACTCTTATCCTGGGTCTGGCCTTGGCCTGCATGGCCGCCGCCGTTCCGCTGACCGCCACGGCGCAGAACCAGTCTGGCGCCGGCTGGTTCGTACCCGATCAGGGCAAGCCGCCGGCGGCGGGGCCAGCTCGGCCGACGCAGGCGGCTCCGCCCGCCGCGCCACGAGGGTCCGGCCCGGACCTGCCCGGGACCGAGGCGCTGATGCCCATGGTGGAACCGCAAGGGCCGCTGCCACCCTTGCAAGTGCCATTGCCTCCGATGCCGGAATTGCCGCCGATTCCGAAGGGATCGCCGACTCCCGCGGCAATAGTCGGCATATTATCGGTGCCGGACGTGCTGCGGGTCTCAAACGCCTATCAGCAGGCCGACCGGGAACTCGCGTTGCGACGCAGCCGCCTGAGCGAAGACGCTCAGAAGGAGCAAAACACACTGCGAGACCTGGGTCAGGCGTTCGCCAATGAGCGGGCGAAACTGACCCCCGAGCAAATTCGCGCCCGCGAAAAGGACTATGCCGAAAGAGTGAACGGATCGCGCCGCCGGTTCAGCGAGCGCGCGCGGATCATCCAGGAAGCCGGACAATATGTCATGGGGCAGATCGAACGGACGATTGAGGTCGTGACCCAGCAGGTCTCGGCATCGCGTGGAATCAACCTGGTGTTGAATCGCGCCCAGGTGTTGGGGACCACGGCGGACTTCGATCTCACGCCGCAGGTCGCCGATATCGTCAACAAGGTCATGCCCACCGTGGTCATTCCTCCCGAAGGGGTTTCGCCGGCGAAACTGACAACATCGACCGCTGGGCCGCGCGCGACGAACGCGTCCGGCACGCCACCGGAAAAGAAAGAATAAGCCGTGGAGCCCACCGTCGGCGATCCGGGATTCTTTCTGCGCACCGGCCCGCACAGCCTGGCGGCGGTGGTGGATGCCGCCCAGGGTGAGGCGCCGCCGCGGCGGTTGATGTTCCGGGGAGTCGCGCCCCTGGCCGTTGCCGGCCCCGAGGATGTCAGCTTTCTGGATAACCGGAAATACCTTGCGGCCCTGGAAACGACCGGCGCGGGCGCGGTGATCGTGCATCCCGATATGGCGGGTAAGGTTCCCTCGACCGCGGTGGCCATTCTCTCGACCGAGGTCCATGCGGCCTGGGCCCGCGTCGCCACTTTGTTTCATCCGCCGGCGCCCGCCGTTCCCGGTATTCATCCATCGGCGGTGATTGGCGCGGGCGCACGGATCGACCCGAGCGCGGAAATCGGCCCTCTGGCGGTGATCGGCGACAATGTGGCGATCGGCAGACGGACACGGATCGGTCCCTTGGCGGCAATCGGCGCCGGGGTTGAGATCGGGGCCGATTGCCGGATCGGTAGCCATGCCAGCGTTTCTCACGCGAGGCTCGGCGATCGGGTTTATATCTATCCGGGCGTCCGGATCGGCCAGGAGGGGTTTGGCTTCGCCATCACGCCCGAGGGGTTCCTGTCCGTGCCGCAACTGGGCTTGGTCATCATCCAGGATGACGTGGAGGTCGGCGCCAACAGCACGGTCGACCGCGGGGCGATGACCGATACCGTGATCGGGGCGGGCACGCGCATCGACAATCTGGTGCAGATCGCGCACGGCGTGCGGATCGGCCGATGCTGCGCGCTGGCCGCGCAGGTGGGGATCTCGGGCTCGGCGGTGATCGAAGACTTCGCGCTTCTGGGTGGGCAATCGGGGATGACGGGACACCTCGTCCTCGGCCGAGGCGCCAAAGTGGCCGCGCAATCGGGGGTCATGCAGGATGTACCGGCGGGCGGTGAGGTCGGGGGAACTCCGGCGCAACCGTTGCGCGACGTCATGCGGGAAATCGCCTGGTTGCGCCGCACGATGCGGGCTCAGAAGCGCCGGCCGGCGGCGGGGAAAGAAACGGAATAAGCAAAATGAATGAAGCGCCGCCAGAGACTGGCACCAAGGAAGCGGGAGTCGCGGAGGGACCGGGGTACACGGTCAATATCACCGGGATCCTGAAAGCGATTCCCCACCGCTATCCGTTCCTGCTGATTGATCGCGTCGTGGACCTCCGGCGCGACCACTCAGCGGTCGGGATCAAGAATGTGTCCGTCAACGAATCGTTCTTCGCCGGCCATTTCCCCAACCATCCGGTTATGCCGGGTGTTCTGATCGTGGAATGCATGGCTCAGACCGCCGCCGTCCTGGTCGTGGAGACGCTTGGCGCGGATGCCGCCGGCAAGGTCGTCTATTTCATGTCCATCGACGGCGCGAAATTCCGCCGCCCGGTTGTGCCGGGTGACCAGATGCGGGTGGAAGTTTCCAAGCTACGCCGGCGGACCCATGTCTGGCGCTTTCAGGGCACCGCCAGGGTCGACGGCGCCATGGTGGCCGAGGCGGTGTTCTCGGCGATGATCATGGATCGCGCCACCCCCATTTGATCCTGTCTGGCCGATCCCTTCTGGCGCACCCATCTGGCGCCATCATCCCGCCCGAAATATCGGGCAACAATGATTGAGTTGGGTGAAACCCGAAATGATTCTAGGGTTTCATGCCAAGAGACTCATTGGCACGGATGGGACAACCGAACCATGGATGCGATGCCTGATCTGAAAATGCCACGGCCCCATGGGACGATAACCGGAACAATGACGGGCACGACCCTCGGCGTGACGATCCATCCAAGCGCGGTCGTCGATCCCGCGGCGGTGCTGGGGCGTGGCGTTCAGATCGGGCCGTTTTGCACGGTGGGCCCGGACGTGGTTCTGGAAGACGGGGTGCGCCTCATCTCCCACGCCGTCGTGGACGGGCATACGCAGATCGGACGGGACGCGATTTTGTATCCCTTCTGCACCGTGGGTCTCGCGCCGCAGGACATGAAATATCAGGGCGAGCCGACGACGTGCCACATCGGCGCGCGAACCGTGATTCGCGAGCATTGCACCATTCACCGCGGCACCTCGACCGGCAATGGCGTGACCGCGATTGGCGACGATTGCATGCTGATGGCGGTCGTGCATGTCGCGCACGACTGCACCATCGGTAATCACGTCATCATCGCCAACAACGCGATGATGGGTGGGCACGTCGTCATCGGCGATCACGCGGTGCTTGGTGGTGGCGCGGCGATCCATCAGTTCGTGCGGATCGGGCGCGCGGCCATGATTGGCGGTATATCAGGGGCCGCGGCGGACGTGATCCCGTTCGGCAGTGTGCTCGGCAATCGCGGCAAGCTCGCCGGGTTGAACGTGGTGGGCCTGAAGCGGCGCGGTTTCGACAAAGACGCGATAGCCAATCTGCGCGTGGCCTATGGCACGTTGTTCCGCCATGAGGGCGTGTTCGCGGAGCGGGTGGAGGAAACCCGGGCGAAATATGGGGAAGATCCGCTGGTGGCGGAGATCCTTGCGTTCATCGATGGCGAGAGCCACCGCGGATTGATTCAGTGGGAGTAGCAGTGGGGAAGTGCCAATCGAGATAGGCGTCTGATCCCGCGGAGTGGTTTTTCCCTGCCCCATGCTCCATATCCCGGTCGGCTTTGTCATGATCTGGTCGAACAATCGCGGTGGAATCAGCCCATGGGCGAAGCGGTCCCGAGCGCGCGGTATGGGCCGCAAATCGAAACCCGGCCACGCGAATTCGTTGACCTCGTCAAGGATAATCCACGAACGCCCGGTATCGAGGCTCAGGTGGCGCTTTACCGCCGGCGGCAACTCAAAAGCGACGGATGGATCGTCGGGCGGAGTGTGCGACACAGGGACGACCCGAACCATGGTCGTTCCGTTGTCAGGTGTTTCGACAGCCAGAACGATCACGCAAGGCCGGTCCTTGCGTCCCTCTTCCCAATCCGAACGGTATTCGCGGTGGCAAAGGTATGCGAAGGAAATGACCAAACCGGGCTGTGGTTCAGGAAACGCCACAAGCCGGGGTTCCATTCCTTATCCAAAAGCGCATTGAGGTGGTCGTGCTCAGGGGACATCCTGGTTGCCGCCATTCGCTCAATTTCCTCTTTCGTCAGATCGGCCACTGCCCGGCTTCGCCGCGCGAATGCCTTGATCCGCTGCATCTCCTCATACTCAACCGCCGATATGAAATACCCGGTGGCCCGGCCATGGCTCGTCACGGCGACCGGCTCTCTCTGGGCGATTTCTCGATATTGCCCAAAGTCGCGGGCGAATTCGGTCGCCGGGACTTCGCGCATGGCACCTCACTCTCTCGCGGATTTTACGTATTTTGTGTAATAATGTCACGCGTGATGGTAAACGGGGTAGCCATCACGTGCCACAAATCCATCGGCTCGGTAGTGCCGCAGTTTGAAAATCCCAGGAATGAGACCTGCCTTTCGGTGCCCGATCCTCTGCTATATGCTTAGCGGCAAGCAGGGGGATGAACGATGCGAAAATTTGCGGCTGGGTTGCTTTTGGGCTTGATCCTCGGTGGGTCCGCGACAGCCATTGCGGCTGGCATCTTCGGAACCGGGGCGCTTGTCGGATGGACAGTCACAATGGACGGCGAAGAAGTATGCACCGATCCGAAAGTTGATGTGAGTACCAAAGAAATCGAGTGCGAATGACATGGCCAGGGGACCCCTGGGTCAGAAGCGCCCTGCCGACGTAATCGGCAGGGCCGTCCAGATCATGCGAATCGCGACCGGCGAGAAGAGGACACCATTAACCAGGTCCCGGCCAGCGCCGCCGCGACCCTTGGAAAGCTGGGGGGCGCGGCGCGGGCTCGAAACCTGACGAAGGAGCAGAAGACGGAGATTGCCAGGAAGGGCGCGGCGAAGCGGTGGGGAAAATTTGATTAGATCATAGAGGCAAGGTATTTAAGTTGTCTCTGGTATCTGGTAACGGAAGCGTTGACCTGTAGCCTCCGTCGCCCTTCGATTGTGTGGAAACCACGGACTTTAAGTTCTGAGATTGGAATACGTTCATACCCGCTAATTCGCCCTGCTGAATGGAAATCGCCGGTTAATACGAAAGCCTTACCAGGGTCGTCTGAATGGTTGAAAAGATGAGAATATTTTTCTGCCAATGCTAATGCGCGTTCGATATACATACGGGATGCGCTGTCAGGAGTTGCTCGTATTTGACTCCTTGATCCAACCATCGTCATGACAATGGCCGCAATGCGCGGAGTCGGGAGACCTCCCGCTCTTTCGTTCCGTTGTTGAAAGTATCGTGTCTTTTCAGATAGTAATTGAAAAGTCAGATCGAGTGATTCGATAGAATGTTCATCCACTCTCACTGGTACAATGAGGGCCTCGACCGCACACCATGCCAAATGGGTAGCGCCAGCATAAAAAGGACTCGTATCGACAAGAACCTTTTTACTGTCTATTTTCTTCGCGTCGGTTTCTAAAACAGTTTTCAGAGCATTCAAAAGCCCAGCCGCCGCAATCTGGTTCCTCTGAGAACAGGCTACGTTAAGTTGACCATATAACGTGGATGGGAACGCGAAAAGTTCCGGGCTGCCAGAAATCATCCAGGTGCCAGCGCCATCTTTGAATTCATCATAATATTTTGATACCAAATATGATATAGCGTCAGCGCCCGCTGTTCCGAATGCGGGACCGGAAATAAGCGGTTGTAGAGCATCATGGATGGTAACCTTTGGGCGGAACTCCCCCAATAATATCTCGGTCATATTACATTGAGGGCATACATCTGCGATCAAATCTGGTCCTTTTGCTACGCGAAGGCCAAGAACGTTGCGAATGCGAAGGCTGCTCCGGAAGGTGCGGGCGATCTTTGGACCTGGACGGCTCTGGATGCCGACTCCAAACTGATCATCGGTTACCTCCGCGGCGGACGGGACGCGGGATACGCCAACGAGTTCATGCAAGACGTGGCGGATCGGCTGGCAACCCGCGTCCAACTGACGACCGATGGTCACAAAGCCTATCTGGAAGCGGTTGAGGGAGCGTTCGGTGCGGCGGTCGATTACGCCATGCTAATCAAGCACTATGGCGAACCGGTCGGCGCTCTGGGCCGTTATAGCCCAGGGGAATGCACCGGAACCGAACAACGCCGCGTTGAGGGCCGTCCCGACAAGGCACACGTCAGCACTTCATACGTCGAGAGGCAGAACCTCAACCCGCGGATCGGGATGCGCCGCTTCACCCGGCTTACCAACGCCTTCTCCAAAAAGGTCGAGCCGCACTACTGGATGGTCTGCCTCTACACCGCGTTCCACAACTACGTGCGCATCCACAAGACGCTCCGTTGCACTCCCGCGATGGCGGCTGGTCTGACGAAGACGCTTTGGAGCATGGACGACCTGGTTGCGATGATCGACGCCCAGGCACCAGAGCCCAAGCGGCCCCGCGTCTACAACGTGAGAATTTCAAAGTGACGCACTACCATCGGCTCACGCCGCGACTCTTGCTCGGTTCGCTATGAGACCTGTGAGGTCAGCTTCGACCAGCGGTCGAGAATCGGCAAAACCACGTCTCCTTTCGCGGCCGGCAGGCTGATCACGATTCGAACAATGCCCAGGTCGCGATAGCGCTTCAGGGTGTCCGCGTCTTCCGCGGAACCGAACAGCGAAATCGGGAACGTCGAGGGGTCGCGCCCGGCTTCCTTCAGCATCTCCCGGAATTTCGGCACGTAATCGAATACGCTGCCATACTGACCGGGACGCCCGGCCAGCGGAATCCAGCCATCGCCGTATCGGACTGCCCGTCGCGCGGCATAGGGATACGCCCCGCCGACAATCACCGGGGGATACGGCTTCTGGACCGGCTTTGGCCACGTCATCATCGGGTCGAAGTTGACGAATTCGCCGTGATACTCGGCCTTCGACTGGGTCCAGATCGCCCGCATCGCCTCGATCCGTTCACGCACCAGCTTGTGGCGCGAGGCGAACACGGTGCCGTGGTTCTCCATCTCGTCCTGGTTCCAGCCGTTGCCGACGCCAAACAGGAACCGGCCGTTGGAGATCTGGTCGATCGAGGCGACCAGTTTCGCCGTCTGGATCGGATCGCGCTGGTTGACCAGGCAGACGCCCGTTCCGAGTTTGAGTGTCTTGGTCACCGCGGCGGCGGCGGTCAGCGACACGAAGGGGTCCATGACGTCGTAGTATTGTTTCGGCAACTCGCCGCCACCGCCCCAGGGCGATTTCCGGGACAGCGGTATGTGTGAATGCTCCGCCGCCCAGAGCGACTCAAACCCTCGGCTCTCCAGCGCCCCGCCAAGGTCGCCGGGGGCCATGGAATAGTCAGTGAAGAAAATCGATGCGCCGAATTGCATGGTTTGAGTTTCCTTAAATCTTCTGAATGTGCGCGGCGAATTTATCGAGGATCGGCAGCGCGGCCTCCCGCGTCGCGGCCTGGAGGCTGACGTTGACCCGGACGATGCCAAGGTCGCGGTAGCGTTTCAACACATCCAGATCGTCCGGCGCGCCCGAGATCGACACCGGGCAACTGGCGGGATCGCGACCGGCCTCCGTCAGCATGGCGCGGAACTTTGGCAGGTATTCCGCCGGATCGTTCATGGCGCCTGGCCGGCCGGCCAAGGTTGGGATCCAACCGTCGCCGTAACGGACGGCCCGGCGGGCGGCGTATGGAAATATGCCGCCAACCAGCACCGGCGGATACGGCTTCTGGACCGGCTTCGGCCACGTCATCATGGGATCGAAGTTAACGAATTCGCCGTGATACTCGGCCTTCGATTGGGTCCAGATCGCCTTCATCGCCTCGATCCGTTCGCGCACCAGCTTGTGGCGCGTGGCGAAGACCGTGCCATGATTTTCCATCTCGTCCTGGTTCCAGCCATTGCCGATCCCGAACAAGAATCGGCCGCCGGACACCTGATCGATCGAAGCGACCAGTTTCGCGGTCTGAATCGGATCGCGTTGGTTCAACAGGCAAACGGCTGTGCCGACCTTGAGCTTTTTGGTCGCCATCGCGGCGGCCGTCAGCACCACGAAGGGATCCATCGCGTCGTAATATTGCTTCGGCAAGTCGCCGCCTCCCGAGAACGGCGTCTTGCGCGATACCGGAATGTGCGAGTGTTCCGCGGCCCAAACGGACTCAAACCCGCGCTCTTCCAGCGCCGTGGCCAGGTCGACCGCGGACATGGAGTAATCGGTGAAGAACATCGACGCGCCGAAGTGCATGGTCTCTCTCCCACGGGGAATTTTTGGAACCCTGGCACGGAACCGTGGCGGAATCCATGGTGCCTCGGGACCGCGAGGGGCCAACGGCGTCGTGACGGTTGCTGGCGAGCGTCACGGCAATTCCCGAACCCCGTTCGAACCGGGCCTTCGGGTGATGCAAATCAATGCCCCGGTCGCCATCTGTGCCAGGAACGATCTCCTCATGGAGGACCGCCGCCCATGCCGGCCGATCACGAAAGCGCGCCCGGGAAGCCTGGCGACGCGATGGAGCAGATTGCCCGCCTGCGCGATCCGCTCCACCCCCGGGATCGTGGTGCGCGAGGCTCTGGCGGTACGGCGGCGGGCTGTGGACGATGCCGCCGGGTCCCTGTCCGCCTCCGCGCTGCTGCTCCGCGCGATCGAGCTGATCCTGACCTCCCGCCCGAAGGCCTGAGGGCGGATTTGCCCGGTTCGGGACGATCCTCTAGCGTGAGGAGAATCACGACCGGAGGCGTTCATGAGCGACACTCTCCCAACCGCCACGCGCGTCTCCGATCCAGGCATTCGTGCTTTGTACCGGTTGGAAAACCGTTGGCAGGCGTGGCTCGATGTCGAGGTCGCGCTGGCCCATGCGCAGGCGGAACTCGGCATCATTCCGGAGGCCGCGGCCAAGGCGATTGAAGCCGCCGCGAAGCTGGATTTGATGGATCGGGCCCGGCTCGACGAAGGCTTCGCGCGCACCGGTCACACGATCGTGCCGTTGGTCTGGGAACTCAGCCGGATCACGGGTGAGCCGCATGGCGGCTGGGTCCATTGGGGCGCGACGACGCAAAATATCACGCAGACAGGCGATCTGCTGGTCCTGCGCCAGGCGCACGGGATTTTCCTGCGTCAGATCGGTGAGATCATGGCGGCGATGGCCGATCTCGCCGAGCGTGGCGCCGATATGCCGTTGCCGGGCCGCACCCATGGCCAGCACGCCGTGCCCGCCACCTTCGGCTATAAGGTCGCGGTCTGGATCGACGAGTTCCTGCGCCATTGCGACCGGTTGCGCGATCTCAGCCCGCGTCTGTTTGTCTCCATGCTTGGGGGAGGAGCGGGAACCTTCGCGTCTTTGGGCAAGGACGGCCCGCCAGTGCAGGCGCTCATCGGCAAGCAGCTGGGCTTCGGCACGATGGCAGTGCCGTCCCGCGCCCTTGGTGACCACCTCGCCGAAAACATTTGTGTCCTCGGCATGATGGCCGCCACCGCGGGCAAGATCGGGCGGGAAATCTACACGCTGATGAAAACCGAGTTCGGCGAGGTCGAGGAGCCCGTGCCGCCCGGCACCGTCGGCAGCTCCACCATGCCGCAAAAACGCAACCCGAAACTGTGCCAGGACATCATCGCCGCGGCGGCCGAGGTCCGCGCCATGGTGCCGCTCGCGCTGGAAGCGATGATGACCGAGCATGAGGCGGATCGGACCACCAGCCTGATCATGGACACCGCCGAGGGCCGCGTCTGTGTCAACATGGGCGATATCCTGGCGCGGCTGACCGAGATTTTGCGCGGATTGGACCTCAATCCCAAACGCATGCGGGCCAATCTGGATCTGGGTCATGGTCTGATCATGGGCGAGGCCCTGATGCTCGACCTGGGTAAGGCGATCGGCCGGCAGCACGCGCACGACGTGATCTACGACGCGGCGCAGACGGCGTTCACCGAGGAAAAATCGTT
Organism: Acetobacteraceae bacterium; assembly: GCA_009693865.1. Lineage (GTDB taxonomy): Bacteria > Pseudomonadota > Alphaproteobacteria > Acetobacterales > Acetobacteraceae > Rhodopila. The sequence goes on from SHWL01000050.1 coordinate 18,740, forward strand.
CTCCGATCTGCTGTCGGCGGACCCGCGGGTGACGGCGCATCTGGATCGGGCGGCCATTCAGCGGCTGCTCGATCCGACGGCCTATACCGGTCTCTGCGCGGACATGGCGCGGGAGCAGGCGGTCCTGGCGCGGGCCAAGGCTAAGGAATTGCTGGCATGACCGCGATCCAGCGCCTGATGGTGGCCGGACAGTTGGCGCCGGTCAGTCATTACTGCCATGTCACGCGGGCGGGAAACACGATCTGGGTCTCGGGCGCCATCGGTGTGGCGGCGGATGGCACGGTGCCGGCGGATGTCGGAAAACAGGCCGAAATCGCGTTGGCCAGTATCGATGCCTGCCTGAAGGCGGCGGGCGCCGGGGCGGAGCACGTCGTGAAGGTCAATGTCTACCTCACCGACGTCAACGATCGCGCGAAGATCAATCCGGCACGAGAACGCTACTTCGGCGAGCATCGGCCCGCGTCCACGCTGGTTGGCGTGACCGCGCTGGTCCTTCCGGAGGCGAAAGTCGAGATTGAGGTAACGGCGGTCGTTCCGTGAGGCGGTGGGTGGATAGTTTCTTTTTACCGTCATGGCCCGGCTCGTCCGGGCCACCGGGCCAGCATGGTGCCGCGATGGGTGGCCCGGACGAGCCGGGCCATGACGCGTTTTGGAGAAACTTTCCCTCTCTTCGGCCTCATCCTGATGCACATGCGGCCTGTCCGGGCCAGGACGGAAAAGAGACCGGTACGTCAATCTTTAAGCGAGTTGGTATTATCTTCGATCGCAACCCGTATCCGGTGGTGGTGCGCTGATGAACTCTCTGACTTACAGCTACGAAACGATCCGTGCCCATACCGAATCGCTCGCCGCGAACCTGTCGCCCGAGGATCAATGCGTGCAGTCGATGCCGGATGCCAGCCCCACGAAATGGCATCGCGCGCACGTCACCTGGTTCTTCGAGGAATTCATCCTTCGCGCGGCCCGCGACGATTACCGCGTGTTCGACGAAAAATTTCGATTTTTGTTCAATTCATACTATGACGCCGTCGGTGCGCGCCATCCGCGCCCGGCGCGAGGCCTGTTGACCCGGCCCGCGGCCGCGCAAATTGCTGAATACCGCGCGCATGTCGACGTGGCGATGCTCCGCCTTCTGCCGCGTGTGCCTGATGCTCTGGTGCCGCTGGTCGAACTGGGTCTGAACCACGAGCAGCAGCACCAGGAATTGCTGGTCACCGACATGCTCGACGCATTCTCCCGCAGCCCGCTGTTTCCGGCCCTGGATCCGGACTGGCGGGAGCCAGCTTACGACCCGGGTCCGTCGCGTTTCCTGCGCTGCCCAGGTGGGATCGCGGGAATTGGTCATGATGGCGATGGGTTTTGCTTCGACAACGAAACACCGGCGCATGAAACGTTACTGCCCGACTTTGAGATCTCCAACCGGCTGGTGCGCAACCGCGAGTTCCTGGCCTTCATCGAGGACGGTGGATATCGAACATCCGCCCATTGGATGTCTGACGGTTGGGCGGAGGTCCAGGCCGCCGGCTGGTCCACCCCCGCGCTCTGGCGGGACGCGGACGGAGGCTGGTCGCAAATGGGTCCGGGCGGCCTTGCACCGCTCGATCCGGACGCCCCTGTCCGCCATGTCAGCTGGTACGAAGCCGACGCCTTCGCCCGTTGGGCGGGTGCCCGCCTGCCGACGGAGTTCGAGTGGGAAGCGGCGTCCGGTCATCCGGACTTCCTCGAGCGCGACACCCATGTCTGGCAATGGACCGACAGCGCCTACCGTCCCTACCCGGGCTATCGGCCGGCGCCTGGCGCGGTCGGGGAATACAACGGCAAATTCATGATCAACCAGATGGTGCTGCGGGGCGGGTCGCTTGCCACACCGCCCGGACACTCGCGTCCGTCCTATCGGAACTTCTTTCACCCCGTCAAACGCTGGCAGTTCTCTGGCTTCCGGCTGGCGCGCGACACCTGACAGGACCTGCATGGAATATGATCAGGATGCCCGGCCGGACAGGGCGATCGGCATTGTGGGGGTGAGTGCGCCTGATAACGCCACCCGTCACGACGGCGCTATCGTCCGGATCGCGTTGGCCGGTTTGCTGGCGCCGCGGAAAACCCTGCCGCCAAGTCTGTTCTACGATGAGGAGGGATGCCGCCTTTTCTATGAAATAACGAAACTGCCGGAATACTATTTGACGCGTACCGAGTTCCGGCTGCTGGAAACCACCGCGCCTGAGGTTGCCGCGCTCCTGCCGGTGGGAACGACGCTGGTCGAATACGGCGCCAGCGATGAGACCAAGGCCGGGATGCTGTTGCGCCAAACCGCCGCCTCGGGAACGAGTGTGTTCGGTGCGTATATCCCGATCGACATCGCCGGGCCGGCCCTGGCCGCGATGCGCGACCGGATGGCTGAGGGGAACCCGGGCCTGACCGTCCTCCCCGTGACCGCGGACTTCCTGCAGCCGGTGGTTCTGCCGGCTCGCACGGGCGAAATCGCCATCATGGGCTTCTTCCCGGGCTCGACGATCGGAAATCTGGAGCCGGAGGCGGCGGTCGCGTTCCTCCGCCGTGCCCGCGCGACCCTTGGCCTGGACGCGCGGTTCCTTCTGGGTTTCGACATCTGCCGCGATCCGGGACAATTGCTGCCGGCCTATGACGACGCGGCCGGCATCACGGCGCGGTTCAACCGCAATCTGCTGGTTCGGCTGAACCGGGAGACGGGTGCGACCTTCGATCTCGCCGGGTTCGCGCACAGGGCCATCTGGAATGAGGCCGAGAGCCGGATCGAAATGCACCTGGTCAGCCTCCGGGCGGCGGCCGTCACCCTGGGCGGCCAGACGATCCGCTTCGCGCCCGATGAGACGATCCACACCGAAAACAGTTATAAATACGCGCCCCCGCGCATGCGGGCGATGGTCGAGGCGGCGGGTTGGACCCGGCGGGACACCTGGACCGATCCGGATGGTTTGTTCGCGATCTGGCTGCTGGATTAAGACCCTGGTGTAGGGCCGTTCGATGAAAAGTCTGGCCTGAGGTTGGATTTCATGCCCTACACCCGCGCCATGCTTCGACGTCTTGTCCTTTGCGCCCTTCTCGCCCCTGGTCTTGCCCTGGGTTTATCTCCCGGGCAGGCCATGGCCCGTGCCGCGCGAGCGCCCGCGGCCCCGGCTGTTCCACTGCCGCCATTGACCCCGCCCGCCATGTGCGAAGCCGCCATCGCCAGGGCGGAGACCGACGCAAAACTTCCCACCCGCGTGCTGCATTCGATCTCGCTTCGGGAATCCGGCCGCAGGGATCCCGAGACAGGGCGGGCGCGACCCTGGCCCTGGACCATCAATTACGAGGGCACCGGGCGTTACTTTGCCTCGAAGGCGGAGGCGATCGCCGCCGTCCAGGAAATTCAGGCCATCGGCGGCCAGTCGATCGATGTCGGCTGCATGCAGGTCAATCTGATGCATCACCCGGGCGCCTTCGCGACGTTGGAGGAGGCCTTCGATCCGCCTCGCAACGCCGCATATGCCGCGCGGTTCCTGCGGTCGTTGTTCGCGTCCACGGGCGATTGGGGCACCGCGATCGGCGGCTATCACTCCCGCACGCCGGGGAAGAGCGAGGCCTATCGCGATCAGGTGGTGGCGACCTGGAATCCCACCGATCCTTTGGTTCTGGCCCGCCTCAGCCTGAAACCGGCTCCTCCGGTGTCCGGTCCCGTGGCTGGTTTGACCATGATGTATCTTCCGTTCGCCCAGCCTGGGCCGATTCAGATCGGGCCGAACATGGCCTATCGGGCGTTCGCGCCCACGACGAGCGCTTACCGGTCGTTCCGGCCCATGAATGTCGCTTATGCCGCGTTCTCGCGGAAGCAGCCGGTGCAACGGCTAAGGGGGCGTGCCCTCGATCTCAGGCTCAATCTGGGGGCGTCGGGAATGGGTCGCGGCCTGGTGGTGCCCAAAGGGGTGATCGGCCCGGTGAACCTGAAAGTGGAAAAGCCGGCGGTGCCGAGACAGGCGGGGCAACGGTCGAAGGTGACGGGTTAACCGCGTTTTTTGACCTTTTGTCCGCCCGTCCTGGTATGGGGGCGCGCCCGGCGCGTGGCCGGGTTGACAGGAGACCCTCGTGACCTCGCCGCTGATCCACCCGGCGCGCCAATTTTCCTTCGACGAGCTACTGGACGGGTTGAAGGCAGCCCAGGCGGAGCGGTTCGTGCATGAGCACGCGGGTCCGGACGGTTTGCGGCTGTTCGTCTACACCTCGCGCTGCGTGTACGAGACGGCCTGGAACGTGTTCACCACGGCGGCTCGCGGCCTGATCCTCGATCCGGCGGCGCGGCGGGTCGTGGCGACGCCATTCCCGAAGTTTTTCAACGCGGGGGAGGGCGGGCATACGATCCCCGATCTTCCGTTCGAGACCTTCGAGAAGCTGGACGGCAGCCTGATCGTGGTCTTCCACCACCTGGGCCGTTGGCTGGCGGTGACCAAGGGGGCCTTTGCCTCGGACCAGGCGAAATGGGCGCAGGCGCGGCTCGACGTGGCCGATCTGTCCGGCCTCGTGCCGGGGACGACCTATCTGGCCGAGGCGACGTATCCGGAGAACCGGATCGTCATCCATTACGCCGACCCGGCGCTGGTCTTGCTGGCCGCCTATGCCGAGGACGGTCTGGAACTGGATTACGACGCGATCCGGGAGACGGCGTCGCGTCTGGGCTGGCAGGCGGCGGAGCGGCACGCTTTCGCCTCGGTCGCCGCGTTGCTGGATCATGCGTCGGCACTGCCGCGGTCGCGTGAGGGGTTTGTGATGCGGTTCGCCGACGGTCTGCGGCTGAAGGTGAAGGGGGCTGAGTACCGGCGTATTCACGCGTTGATCTCGGGGCTGACGCCGCTGACGTTATGGGAGGCTTTGTCCGCGGGCGACGACCTGGAGGCGATCCGGCGAGAAATCCCGGAGGAATTCTGGGACGATTTCGATCGGATCGTGGGACTTTTGCAAGGCGCCGCGACCGGGATTGTCGACCGGGTTGCGGCGCTGGCCCGTGGGTTGGAGGACGTGTCGGACAAGGACCTGGGATTGCGGTTGGCGACGATCGACCCGGAACTGCGCCCGCACATTTTCAATTACCGCAAGCGGCCGGGGAGCTTGATGGAGGGCAAGACGCGGCAGGCATTGTTCCGGGCCATTCGTCCGGTGGGGAACGTTTTACCGGGGTATGTGCCGTCGTTCGCCATGAACCGGGTGGTGGATGAGGGGATGTAGCCGCTGAACGGGGTCAGCAATTCTCATTATGGCGCTGACGCTTGCTTTTTCGTCATCCTCCGGCGTGACCGGAGGATGACGATTTGGGAGAGGTCAGCAGCCATAATGAGAATTGCTGGAACGGGGTGGGGCAGCTGTGACACGATTCGCGCTCGGAGAAGGCTCATGAGTCGCAAACCTGTCGCCGTCGCCGTAATCATCCCCGACGCCAGTCCGGTGTTAACGCTTGCGCACCTTGGCCGGGTCGATCTGCTGGGTACTTTCTCTGTCCCGGTTCGAATCGTCGATCAGGCTCACTTTGAGATTACGAAGGCCGAGAATGATCCGACAGGGGAAGTTGCCGTGCAACTCACGCGGCTGCACAACCGGATTGAAATCATTGAGACCAATGTGGGTGTTGGTTATCAGGCAAGACGACGCCGCGATCCTCAGACACCGAGTGGCAATCTTGGTGAGATCGCTGTCGATGAATATGCGACGACCCTGGCGCATGGCACAGGGCCAAGTGTGATTCCGCTGGTATTGTTCGAGGATCCCGATGTCCTGACGCTTCGGATTGCCCGACTCAAGGGTGTCCACCTCCTCAATACGACGGCATGGCTGTTGACCCTTTATCGGGAAGGTCTGTTGCCGGAAGGTCTGGATCTGGTTGAACAGATCAATGCCCGCCGAAAGACGCCAATCGTGCCATTCGAGAAAGTTGGGTTGACGAACAGAGTACGTTCCTCCTGGCTGAGAAGGAGTTTTGGGTCATGAACGATGATTTGAAAGGTTGCTCGCTCGCGGACGTGCTCGAAAAGCTTGAGAAAGGGAAAATCGGGCATCAAGCGGCCATGGAATGGTTGAATATAAAAAGCCATGATGCCCTGGTTGAAATCATGCACACCAACGGGCGTCTCATGCCTGGGCATCAGCCGATGCGGGTATCACCGGAAACCCGTGCGCTGGTGCGTTCGATTTTCCGTCCGATTACACGGCCACGATCAATGAGGAAGAGGACGACAGCACCGGTGTGAGCAACGCGCGCCTTATGATTTCTTTCAGTTGGGCATCGATTTGTTAGCGTGGCACCCCCCAATCACCCCCGCATCCCCAACCGTTTCGACGCGATCCGCGCGCCTTCTGCCATCGCCGTCAGCTTGGCCCAAACAACATCCTCCGCGACCCGTCCGCGGCCCGCTGAGGTGTCGAACCCGCAATCCGTGCCCGCCAGCAGCCGGGTCGGGTCGCCGATGGTCCGGGCCACGTTTTCCAGGCGGTCGGCGACGACCTCGGGGTGTTCGACAAAATTCGTCAACGGATCGATCACGCCCGCGACGACAACCTGGCCGTCGTCCAGAGGCAGGTCCTTCAAGCACCGGTATTCGTGCTGGTGGCGCGGATTGGCGATCGGCAATACCCAGCCGCCAACTTTGGCGTGACCGATCATGGGCAGGATTTCCGCCATCGCGACGTCGCAATCGTGCGGCGCCTCGTAATTGCCCCAGCACGCGTGAATGCGCACGCGGTCCCGAGGAATGTTGACCAACGCGTCATTGATGACGGCGACCACGCGTTCGGCGAAATCCAGGAACGCGGACAACGGTTGGTCCTGATAGGTGATATGCCGTTCCAGCGCCAGGTCGGGAGCGTCGATCTGCAACAGGAACCCATGCCTTACGATCGCCTCGTACTCCACCTGTAACGCCCGCCCGAGAGCGGCCAGATACGCATCGTCGGTATCGTAATGTTCATTCCGCATCGCCGCGGCGATGATGCCGGGCGAGGGCGCCGTCATGAACGGTTCCGCGAAGCCCGGCGCGCCAACTTCGTTCAACGTTGTCTGGAACTCATCGCATTCCGCCTCGACCAATGCTGGATCGATATATTCGACCGGGCCGGTGGCCGAGGGCAGGGTGCCACGATTATTGACGGACTTTCGCACGCTCTCGGCCGCGGTGGCCCAGGCCTGGAACATGGGATAGCGAGCGATGTCGGCGACGAGGCGGCGGTTCCAAGAGCCATTGAAGCCGGTCATGCGGTGGCGAACATAGAGGAAGAATGCCTCGCGCTGCTGTTCGCCGTTGTTGCCGACGTCGATGCCGGCGGCGATTTGTTGGCGCACAACGTGGCGGGTGGCGGTTTTGCCGGCGGTGTCGATCGCGGTCTCGTCCACCACCTCGCCGGCGGCGCGGCGCGCGTAGAGGTCGGTCAGGGCCGCTGGGCGCGGCAGGCTGCCGGTATGGGTGGTCAGGATGCGGTTGGTGCTGTGCAGCATGGGGTTCCTCCGCTTCAGGCGGTTCTTGATATCCGATGCGTCTTCATTGCCACTCGGCCAGGGTTCTCACAATTGGGAGGCGAACCACCGCGATACGCCGGGACATCAGATCGGAAAGTGCTCTGGCCATTCCTTGCTTCGGCCCGCTGCTGCTCGCCGGGCATGTTACCGGCGCGCAACCTGGTTCGGTGAATGGTGTTCCACGCTCGAGGTGAATCCTCCCGGGCCGGAACAAAGCAGTGTGGAATGAACCCGGTTCGAGCGACCGCGTCCCGTAGACTGGAAGGGCTGGACGCATTGCGCGGCCTCGCCGCTGTTTCCGTCATGGCCTATCATTACACAAGTTGGTACAGTTGGCAGATGGGCGGCCATCCAGAGCCCGGCGTCAGCCTGGCTTTCCCCTACGGCAACTATGGCGTCGAGTTGTTTTTCATTATCAGCGGCTTCGTCATTTTCATGACCTTGGAACGCAGCTCTTCGGCGGCCGGGTTCCTGGTCTCTCGTTTCGCCAGGCTTTGGCCCGCTTTTTTGGCGTCGATGGTTGTGACGATCCTCTCAGGCGCAATCCTCGGCGGCTTTGGCCCACCATTCGACATCGCCAGAATCGCGGCGAACCTGACCATGGCGCCCGAGTTGCTGAACGCCCAGGCTCTCGACGGATCATATTGGTCCCTGCAGTACGAACTGGCTTTTTACTTTCTTGGAGGGTTCGTCTGGTTCGTTCTCCGTCCACGCGACCCAGAGTTGAGCTGCGCGGTCTGGCTTTTGGCGAGCCTCGCGCTGCGCTTCGCAAGCTTCGGTCGAGTTGAACTGATCCAACTCGCCGCCGCCCCATTCTCCCAGTTATTCGTCATCGGAATCATGCTGTACCGGTTTCACGCCGGCCGCGCGACCGCTTCGACATGGGCTGTCATGACTCTGGCGTTCGCGATGACGTTGTTCGGACCGCATGCGGCGGTCAATCAACTGCCGGTGCCATGGTATTCCTGTATGATCGCCTGCTTCGCGGCGCTCGTTTGGCTCGCGACGACGCCGCGCGTGAGACTGCCCCTGATCGCTCCGCTGCTGTTTCTCGGCCGCATTTCCTATCCGCTATCACTACTGTCCGGAGTTTTCCGAACGAACCGTTCCGAAGTGTCTGACCTATAACGGTTTTTCGACGATTTTGGGTGGTGTCGGTTTGAAGTTGGTGGCGGTTTGCCCGACCCTTGTCCGGGGAGGGCTCACTCATGAACGCCGGA
>SHWL01000051.1 GCA_009693865.1 Acetobacteraceae bacterium
TTTCCGGCGTTCATGAGTGAGCCCTCCCCGGACAAGGGTCGGGCAAACCGCCACCAACTTCAAACCGACACCACCCAAAATCGTCGAAAAACCGTTATAGGTCAGACACTTCGGAACGGTTCGTTCGGAAAACTCCGGACAGTAGTGGTCTTCCAACTTACTGTGAATGCCCGAGGAAATCCAGCCATCCAGCCGCGCGGCCAGATTGATCCAGCGCGGGCTGCGCCAGGCGCCCAGCATCATTTGCGGTCCGCCCTCGGTGCCGGGCCAGACCGAGACCGCCGGTCCGTACACCGGCTCGCCCCTCCAGGTGCGTTGCATGGCTTCCAGCATTTCCGGCAGGACCTTGAAGCGTTTTTCGAAGTCCGCCTGGACGACATCGAAATCCGCCTTGGTGGAGCCGGTGCCGACGCCAAACCGGAACCGTCCGCCGGACAGCAGGTTGATCGTTTGCACACGGTGGGCGTGTTCCACGGGATGGCGGATCGGCACCTGAATGACGCAGGTGCCAAGTTCGATCTTCTTGGTGACCCCGCAGAGCAAACCCAGTGTGCTCAGCGGATCCATGGTCGCGCGCCCGCGGCCGAAGGCGTCGGTCACCCACAGGCCGTGAAAATCCAGGGCCTCCACTTTCTGGGCGAAGGCGATGAAATGGTCGGTCATCACCGCCCCCGGGGGGAGCTGCCGCGGAATTGTCACGATACCAAGGCGCATGGTCATTCGTCTTTCAATAAGGTTTGTCGCCGGCCACCGTGACGCGGAAGCCGGAACGCGTGTGGGGCCAATAATCCCACATCGCGCGATGCTGCACGCACCGATTGTCCCAGAATGCGACCGAGTTGGGCTGCCAGCGGAACCGGCACTGGAACAGCGGGTTTTCCGCGTGATCGTAAAGGTAACTCAGTATGGCCGAGCTTTCGTCGCGCGGCACGCCAAGGATGCGGCGGGTGAAGCCGCGATTGACGTAGAGCGCCTTCTTGCCGGTGACCGGATGCGTGCGGACCACCGGTTGTTCCGCGCGTGGGTAGACGGGCTTATCCTCGACGCCTGCGTTCTTATATGTGCCGCGATAGGCGTCTTCCCCGTCGTGCAACGCCGTTAGACCCTCGAGATAGGTTTTCATCCGGTCCGACAGCGCCTCATAGGCCGCGTACATGCTGGCGAACAGCGTATCTCCACCTTTCGGCGGTGTCTGTTGAACATACAGAATGCTGCCCATCGGCGGTTCCACGTCGCAGGACACATCGCTGTGCCAGCCTTCGCCATTGGCGCGCGGGCTATCTTTGTCCGCGTGGACGATCATCAATTCCGGATGGCTGGGCGCGTGGGGCGCGGCGGGGTGGATGTGCAACTCGCCAAAGTTCCGCCCGAACGCGAGGTGCTGTTCCTGGCTCAGGTGCTGGTCGCGGAAGAAGATGACCGAGTTTTCCGCCAGAGCCCGGTGGATTTCGTCCATCTGCCGGTTCGACAACGGGCTCGACAGGTCGGCGCCGGCGATCTCCGCCCCGATGATCGGCGTGTATTTGTCGACCGAGATCGTTTCGTACGGCGCCGACTCGTCGACGATGCGACGATACCGGGGGCCATTGTTACCGCGTAAAGATGTCATCTTTGCACATTCCCACTTCTGACGGGAAGCCCCGTCTGTTCGTAACACACCTGAGCGAACGCCGCGACGCCCTCCCGAATTGTCTTCTTATCCGGCATCGCGAAGCAAAGCCGCAAATGCGAACTGGAGTTATCCGGGCTGACCGCCCATGCCGGGCCTTCGTTGAAGATAATTCCGGCGGCCGCGGCTGGTTTAAGAAGCTTCCGGACATCGATCGATTCCGGTAGCTTGATCCACAGGAAAATGCCGCCTTTTGGTACCCAGCATTCGGCGGTGGCACCGAATTCACGCTCCACGGCTTCAACCATGGTGTTCAATTTATCATGCAATACGCCGTTCAGGTGTTTCAGATGCTTGTCGAAGTTCTTCGAAAAATACTCCGCCACCACCATCTGATCGAGCGCGCCGGTGCCGCTGTCGCCCTTCAACGGTAGCAAGCGCCGCATGTTCTCCCACTCCGCCACGACGTAGCCAAGCCGCAGCGCCGGGGCCAGAGATTTGGAAAACGACCCAAGGTGAATGACGCAGCCGGGATCGAGCGCATAAAGGGCAGGGGGTGCTTCGACGCCGTCCCACAGCAGATCGGCGTAACATTCATCCTCGAATATCGCGATATTGTATTCGCGCGCCAGTTTCAGCAGCGCGAGGCGCCGGTCCAGCGGCAGGATACTCGCGGTTGGATTCTGGATCGTGGGGATGGTGTAGATGAATTTCGGCGTGACGCCCTTTGCCTTCAACGCGGCCAACTGCGCCGCCAGCGCCTCGATCACGATGCCGTCGCCGTCGAGCTTCATCGCCTCGATCTTCGCGCCGATCTTGCGAAAGCGGTTCATCGCGCCCTGGTAGCAAAACTCCTCGCACAGCACGGTATCGCCGGGATCGACCAGCATCTTGCTGATCATGTCCAGGCCCTGGCCGGAGCCGGTGACAATCATGATGTCGTCGATCCCAAGCTTCGTGCCGCGCAGCCGGTTGCAGCGGTCGGCGACAAATTGGCGCAGCCCAGGATAACCTTGCGGACCCATACCCAGATTGTAGATCGCGAGCTTCGAACCTTCGCGGCGCAACACGGAGCCGGCGGCCTCGATCAGGCCCTCGATCGGAATTTGCTCGGGGTCATTGTTGCCGCCGACGAAGTAATACGGCGGGAACGGCGCCCAACGCGCCACCGGGTCCGGCAGGCCATCGCTGTAGAGTTTGGCGTAGTCGATAGATGTCATGGGGTTTCCCGCTCCTGGTGGCGCTGGCTCTCAATGGCCCTTCGGCCAGGGCAGGATCGAGGATTCAGGTGCGAACTGTCAAACCCCCTTGTGTCCCGGCAGCCGTTCTCATTTTGGCGGAACCTTCGGCTTGTCGTCTTCCGCGGACTTGTTCCAGGGACCAGGCGCAGCGCAGAATTGGGGTCTGAGCGGGTTATACTTCGGGCCGGTGCCGCCCGGTCGCCGGGATGGGCCTGCCCTTGCGAAGGCGGGGGGGCCGGCGATGACGATTGAAAGTGAACACCGGCCAAAATGAGAACTGCTGGTGGCGCGGCCAATCGCGATGTCCTCCCGGCCGATTCGAGCTATCTGGTCCCCATGGACCACGATACAGCAATCAAGCTCCTGAAAGCCAATGAGGCCGAGCTGCAACGTCTCGGCGTGCGGCACCTGTATCTGTTCGGTTCCACAGCCCGCGGTGAAGCCCGTCCGGACTCCGACGTCGATCTGTTCTTCGATCACGAATGGGGCCAACTGAGCCTTTTCGATGTCATGGAAATCCAGGACGTCACGGCCCGCATTCTCGGCTGCGAGACGGATGCGATCACCCGTGCCAGTCTGCACCCGGTCCTGCGGGATCGCATCGAAAACTCCGCCGTCCCGGTGTTTTGATGAACGCGCCGTCCGCCGAACCTCGATTGAAGGATATCGTCGAAGCGATCGGTTACATCCGGCCGGACATGGACAATGCCTCGCTCGACTCGTTCGCCGCCGACCGCCGGAAACGTTGGCAGATCGAGCGCGGCCTGGAAATCGTCTCCGAGGCGAGCCGTCATTTACCTGAGGATATGAAGGCCCGGCATCCGGACGTTCCCTGGCGGAAGGTCGCGGGAATCGGCAACGTGCCACGCCACGAATACACGGGCGTCTCCGCCGATGTCTTATGGCGCCTGGTGCGCGACGATCTGGGTGCTTTGGGCCGGGTCTGCCGCGCGGAACTGGCGGACCTGCCATCCAATCCCTGACAGGGCTGGCCAATACCTGCCGGGCTCGCACTCACATCGACGGATCGATCAGCACCTTCGCGTGATCCCCCGGCTTGCGCAGCGCCTCAAACATCTCCGGCACCAGGTCGAGGCCCACCACCCCGGTAATCAACGGCGCCGCGTCGATCCGGCCCGAGGCCAGCAGGTCCAGGGCCAAAGCGAATTCCTCCCTCGTGTAGCCAAGAACGAACTGAAGCCGCAGTTCCTTGCGGATCGCCACACGCGGGAAAATCGTGTCCTCCCCCCGGCAGACGCCCACGACGACGATCTGGCCGCATGAGGGCGCGAGGTCCATGCACTGACGCAGCACGCCCGGGACCCCAACGCATTCGAAAATCACCTCGGCCGGGGCCGGCTTCGTCACCGCCGGATCGATGACGCTCGCTCCCAGAGACGCGGCTTTGTCCCGCCGGCCCTTCGCCACCTCGCTGACCACGACCTCTCTCGCTCCCGCCACCTGGGCAAACACCGCGACCGCGAGGCCGATCGGACCCGCGCCGATCACCAGAACCCGAGCGCCCAGAAGATTGCCCGCCAGACGGACGGCGTGCGCGCCGACGGCGAGGGGCTCCGTGAGCGCGGCATGCTTCAGGTCCAGACCATCGGGGATTTTCATCGCGTGGTGGGCGGGCATCCGCACATACTCGGCATAAGCGCCGGGAACGGCCGCCCCGAGGCCGATGATGCGATTGCGCGGGCAATGAATGCCAAGCCGGTCCTTGCACCCCTGGCCGGAGGGGCGGCAGTCGTCGCACTCCTGCAACGGCAACCCGATCACGCGGTCACCCGGCCGGAAGTCGCCGGACGCCGATTCCGTCACGACTCCCGAATATTCGTGCCCCAGTACCGTGCCTGTTTCAAGCGAGGTCGGCCCAGGTTCGGTGGCGTGCAGGTCGGAGCCGCAGATGCCGCAAAACGCGACCTTGATGACGATATCGCCGGGACGGGCAGCGGGAGTTTGGCGATCCTCGATCGACAAGGGTTGGCCGGGGCGGTGAAACACGGCGGCGCGCATGAACGATCCTTCCGAACGGCGTCTTCCCGAAACACAGATCCGGGATCGTTTCCCGCGCTGTGCCGAGACGGATCGCCCGGACGAGCCGGGCGATGACGCGAGAGGCCTACATCATCGTTTGCATATCCGCGTCGACGCCGATGGCCTGCCCGCTGATTGTCGCGCCAAATGGACTGGCGAGGTAAAGCGCCATATTGGCGATATCCTGCTGCGAGACGAAACACCGCAGCGAGGTCGTCCCAACCGTCCGATCCGTCATTTCGTTTTCCGAAATTCCCTCGGCGGCGGCCTTCGCCTTGATGACGGCGCGGATGCGCGGCCCGTCCACCGGGCCCGGCAGGATCGCGTTCACGCGCACGCCGTCGCGGCCCAATTCGATCGCCAGCGATTTGGTGAACCCGATCACGCCCCATTTCGCCGCCGCGTAGGGCGCGCGATGGGCAAAGCCAAACCGGCCCGCGGCCGAGCTCATGTTGATGATCGCCCCGCCCCCGTTGGCGCGCAGCGCCGGGATCGCGCGCCGCGCGCAATGGAACATGGCGGCCAGGTCGATGCGCAGGGTCGCGTCCAGTTCCTCTGGCGTCACCATTTCCACCGGGGCCGTCGGGCCCGCGATGCCCGCGTTGTTGATGAGCACATCGAGCCCGCCCAGGTGCTCGACCGCGACGTCGACGAAAGCGACGCAGTCGGCGGCCTCGCCCGCGTTGGCCAGGATGCCCGGATGGCCGCAATTGGCGAGCGCGATTTCGTCGATGTCGGACACGAAGACAGAGGCGCCACAGGCGGCGAAACTATCGGCCATGACCTTGCCGATGCCATTCGCGCCGGCGGAAATCGCGACACGGTAACCCTCGAGATCGACCGTCAAAGGGGTGCGCGCGCCTCCGATCATCGGAGGCTGTTCACGATCTGGCGATACGCTTCCTCCGGGAAGGCCTTCATCGATTGCGTGCGGACGTATCCCTGTTTCCCCAGCATCAGGCTGAACCGCGCCGCGACCGCGTCGTCCGGTGCTTCATAAGCGATGATCATGTCGTGAACGCCCATGGTCATGAACACAGACAAAAAGCGGCCACCCATGTCTTCCAGGGATTTGCGCGCGGAATCGACGCGCTTCGGCCCATCATCGATCGCGCGGACACCTTGATCGGTCCAGTTCGCCAGCATGACATAGGCGGGCATGGTCGCTTCCTTCCCGGGAGGTCTCTATAGTGTGCGCGCGATAACGAGGAGGCAAGCTTGATCCAGCACGAAGGCGCGCGGAATATCGAATTCGTCGGGCACACGGATCAGGGCGGCCGCGGCGACGGCATCCAGGTGATGGTCGCGCGCGGCCACGCCTATATCGGCACGCGGGTCAGCCGGGGCGTCATGGTGACCGATGTGCGCGACCCGCGAAACCCGAAACCCGTGAACTTCGTGCCAACGCATCCGAACTCGGTGTCCATGCACCTTCAGGCCGCCGACGATCTGCTGCTGCACATTCAGGAAGCAGACCAGCGCGCATTGCTGTCGGCACAGGAATATTACGGAGGCTCCGCCAGAGTTGACAGCCGCCGCTTCGGTAAACGCGGCGACGACTACGCCGCGGGCATGACCGTTTATGACATCGCCGACGCGGCGAACCCGCGGAAGATCGGCTTTTTGGAGGTGGAAGGGCTTGGCTTGCACCGTATCTGGTACGTCGGCGGGCGGTACGCCTATGCCTCGGCGCTGCTCGACGGCTTCACCGACCACATCCTGATCGTCATCGACATGAAGGATCCGACGAAGCCGGTCGAGTGCGGGCGTTGGTGGATCCCCGGCCAGAACGCGGCCGCCGGCGAGACGCCGACATGGCAAGGCCGCTACGCGCTGCACCACGCGATCGTGGTGGATGACTTCGCTTATGGCTCCTGGCGGGACGGCGGGTTGACGATCCTGGATGTGAAGGACAAATCGGCGCCGAAACTGGTCGCGCACCGCACCTGGTGTCCGCCGTTCGGCGGCGGCACGCACAATGCCGTGCCATTGCACGACCGCGACCTGCTGGTTGTACTGGATGAAGCGACGTTGAACATCGACCAGCAGCCGTTGAAACATACCTGGGTGTTTGACATCCGCGAGAAGAGCAATCCCGTCAGTATCTCCACGATGCCAACGCCGTCGGACCAGGATTACGTGAAGATGGGCGGCCAGTTCGGCCCGCATAACCTGCACGAGAACCGGCCCGGATCGTTTCAGTCGTCAACCACGATCTTCGCGACCTGGCAAAGCGCGGGCGTGCGGGCGTTTGACATAAGCAATCCGTTCCGGCCCGAGGAGGCCGGCTATTTCGTTCCGCCGCAGCCTTCGAAATTCATGGAGCCGTTGCGCGGCCGTGCCAAAATGCGGCACTCGTCCGATCTGTTCGTCGCCAAGGATGGTCTGATCTACCTGACCGACTACGACGCCGGCCTGTACATCCTGCAATGGAAGGGCAACTGACCATGGAGATCGCCATGTCCGCCACAATCATCTTCGTCTTCCTGCTGGTGCTGATCGTCATCACGATGTTCGCGGGCGTGAAAACCGTGCCGCAGGGCCAGATCTGGACCGTTGAGCGGTTTGGCGCCTTTACACGAACTCTCGCGCCCGGATTGAACTTCGTCGTGCCGTACGTGGACCGCGTCGGGCACAAAATGAACGTCCAGGAACAGGTCGTCGACATTCCCGAACAAAGCGTCATCACCCGCGATAACGCGACCGTTTCGGTCGACGGCATCATCTTTTATCGCGTCCTGGAACCGGAAAAGGCCGCGTACCAGGTCACCTTCCTGACCATCGCTCTGACCACGCTGGCGACGACGAACATCCGCTCGGTCATCGGCGAGATGGAGCTCGACGCGACCTTATCGTCGCGCGAACGCATCAACTCGTCGCTGCTGTTGATCCTCGACGGCGCGACCGAGCCATGGGGCGTCAAGGTCAGCCGCGTGGAGATCAGGAAGATCGAGCCACCGGAAAATCTGATCCGGGCGATGAACCTGCAAATGACCGCGGAACGCGAACGCCGCGCCGTCGTCGCGCGCGCCGATGGGGAGCGGGAGGCCGAGATCAAGAAGGCTGAGGGCGAAAAGCAAAGCCTGATCCTGCGGGCCGAGGGACGTCAGCTCGCCGCGATCCGCGATGCCGAGGCACGCGTGGCGCTGGCCCAGGCGGAGGCGACGGCGACTCAGATGGTGAGTGAGGCGGCGACGAAATTTGGCAATGCGGGTCTGCAATATTTCATCGCGGATCGGTATGTGCAGGCGTTCCAGGCGATCGCCGCGTCGCCGAATTCACGGCTGGTGGTGGTGCCGATGGAAGCGGCGGGCCTCGCCGGTGGGATCGTGCAGGCGATGCAGTTGTTCCGTGAAAGCGCTAAATCGTGATCGATTGGATCGTCTGGGTTGCCGTCGGCCTGGGCTTGCTCATCATGGAAATGCTGCTGCCCGGCGTGTTCATGATGTGGCTCGGCCTGGCGGCCATCGGTGCCGGTCTGCTGACATTCGGGTTCGGTTTCCAATTCGCCGCGCAGGTCATTTCCTTTGGGATCCTGACGGTGATTTCTCTGGCGATCGGCCTGCGGCTGCGCCGCCCACTGTTGGAGGTCATGCACACGGAAAAAGATGGTCTCGTCGGGCGGCGGGCGACGGCTTTGGTGTTTGAGGGACGAGATGGCAGAGTACGGCTTGGCGACACCGACTGGGCTGCCCGTGTTCCGCCGGACCTCGATCCGCCGGACCCGGGCGCGCGCATGAAAGTGGAGCGCGTGGATGGCACGACGTTGATCGTGCGTCCGGATTTATGACCGGGTCTGAAAGGAACCATGTGAGCAACGACGATTTTGTGTTGACCTGGACAGAGGCTCGCCATTTGGTCCAGGCGGTGGAGGACGTTTTTGGCGCCGCCGATCTGGTGGCCATCGAGGCCGGTTTCACTGAGGACGCCGTCGCCCGCTTTGCCGATTTTCCGGAAATGCGCGGCCGCGCCGAGATCATGCGGTTCTTGACCGCGCGGTTCACTCGCACGCGAGGCTACAAGTTGACCAAGACCTTACATGTGCTGACCGGCAACCGGCTGGCCAATACCTGGGACGCGTCCTGGACGGACGCTCAGACGGGTAAGTCGATGGTGGGGCGAGGGACGGAAATCTGGACGTTACGCGGACGCCGGATCGCGGTATGGGACGCGACCTTCAACGTCTGGGAAAAGGGCGGGCCGCCCGCCACGCCGGTGGTCTGACCATGATCGCGGCGATCAGCCTGATGCGGCGCCAGGACGCGCTCGATCTGAACCGGTTCCGGCGCCATTGGCTGGACGTGCATGGGCCCCTGGTTTGTGCTTTTCCGGAACTGCGGCGTTACGTGCAATGTCATGTCGTTGACTCCGTCGCGGCGAATGAGGAGGGGCTGACGCTGCGCGCCGATGGGTTTCCGATTTTGTATTTCGATCACGACGCGGATCGGCTTCGGGCGCATCATTCGCCGGAGATGGCCGCGTGCAACATCGACTCGAGGCAATTCATCGGCGCCGTGTCCCGGGTCATCGCCGATGTCGATGGGGATTTGCGCGCCAACCACGGCCGGTTCAGCCTGCTGGAAATCTGGCCGGAGGGGGTCGCACCCGCGGCTCGCCCCGTCGTATATCGGGTGCGCGAGCAAGGCGCCGCGCCGAACAGCGTCATTCCGCTTCTGCCCATCGTGGTTGGCGCCATGACGCAAACCTGGTTCGACAGTCTGGTCGATCTGGAATGTGGCGCCGCGGCAATGGGCGACTCAGCCTCCGCGCGTTTCGTTGTCGAAGAGCACTGGTTTAACCCCCGTCATGGCCCGGCTCGACCGGGCCACCCGTAGCGGCACCGTGCCGCGACCAGTGGCCCGGACATGCCGGGCCATGACGGGGCAGAAAGGCCCCCACCCCAAAAAAGGATACAAACATGAAAGTCGGATTTATCGGTGTTGGCACGATGGGCGCCGGCATGGCGTCCAATATCCAAAAGGGCGGCAACGAAATGGTCGTCAACGACCTGACCATGCAGGCCGCCTCCCGCCATCTCGCCGCCGGTGCCTCCTGGGCCGCCACCCCGAAAGAGGTCGCTGCGCAATGCGAGGTCATCTTTACGTCGCTGCCGACGCCGGCCGATGTGCGGAAGGTCGGCACCGGTGAGAACGGTCTGGCGGAGGGCTTTCGTCCGGGGTCGGCATGGTTCGATCTGTCAACCAATGCGGTCGACGTCGTGCGCGCGCTGCACGCGGAATTCGCCGAAAAAGGCATGCATTTCCTCGACGCACCTGTCAGTGGCGGGCCATCCGGAGCGAACAGCGGCAAGCTGGCGATCTGGGTCGGCGGCGATAAAGCGATCTTCGACAAGTATAAGTCCCAGCTCGATGCGATGGGCGACCAGGTGCTTTATATCGGTTCGATCGGCGCCGGAACGATCGCCAAGCTGGTACACAACGCGGCGGGAGCGGCCGTGAATGTCGCGCTGTCCGAGGTCTTCACCATGGGGGTAAAGGCCGGCGTGGAGCCGCTGCAACTGTTCACGGCGATCCGTCAGGGTGCCGGAGGCCGGGCGAGGCTGTTCGACCGGATGCAAAAGCAATTCCTGACCGGCGTTTACGATCCGCCCGATTTCGCCCTGCGCCTGCTGCACAAGGACGTTTCCCTGGCGTGCCAACTGGGGCGCGAGGTCAGCGTGCCCATGCGTCTGACCAATCTCGCGCAGCAGGAACTGACCGAGGCGATGAACCGGGGCTGGGAAAAGCGTGATTCCCGTGTTGCAGCGTTGCTGCAACAGGAACGCGCGGGCATCCCACCGATCAAAGTTGACCCCGCGAAGATCAAAGCCGTCCTGGACGCCGATACCTGATCAGGAGATACCTCGTGCAAATCGGACACCTTGTGCCGTTTGGCGACATCGGCGGCGACCCGGATACCGTGCGCGACTACGCGCAAGGTCTGGAGGCCGCCGGTTACGACTTCATGGAGGCGCCCGATCACGTACTGGGCGTCAATGCCGCCTCGCGGCCCGATTGGGAGGCGGGCCGTAATACGTCGGAGGACTTGTTTCACGATCCGTTCGTTCTGCTCAGCTACGCGGCCGGCGTGGCGCCGAAACTCGGCCTCTCCACCGGCGTGCTGATCCTGGCGCAACGTCAGACCGCGCTGGTGGCGAAGCAGGCTGCCTGTCTGGATGTGCTGTGCAAGGGCCGGTTTCGTCTCGGCGTTGGTGTCGGCTGGAACGAGGCGGAGTTCATCGGTCTGAACGAAAATTTCCACAATCGTGGCCGCCGGTCGGAGGAGCAGGTCCAGGTGATGCAGGCGCTGTGGAAACAGGACCACGTCGCCTTCAAGGGCCGGTACCACACAATCGACGACGCGGGCATCAATCCCAGGCCCGCGTCCGGCCGTGTGCCCGTCTGGTATGGCGGGCACCACGAAAACACCCTGCCGCGCATCGCCAAATGGGGCGACGGATGGATGCCCAATGCCTATCCGCCTAATCAAACCGCTGTCGATATCTTCGGCCAGCTTCGACGGCTGATCGACGCCGAAGGACGCGATGCCGCCGCGGTGGGGATCGAGGTCTGGACCTCCTGCGGCGCCGGCTCGGAGGCGGACTGGTGCAAAGAGGCCGCGTTCTGGCAGGCTTTGGGCGTCACCCATATCTGCCTGACGACAACGTTTCACCGCCGTCACCATCATCGCATCGCCGGTAAATCTCTGAGCGATCATCTGTCGGCCGCGAAACGCTATCGCGACGCGGTCGCAGATTTTCTTTGAAAAGGACAAAACCATGCAACTGGGCGCATCTCTGCCGGTCGGCGATATCGGCACCGGTCCCGCGGTCATCAAGGATTACGCACAGACGCTGGAGGGGCTTGGGTTCGATTACATCCAGGCACCTGATCACGTGTTGGGCGGCAATCCGGATGGGCACAAGGATAAGAAGCGGGTCGGCAACAGCACCACCGCTTATCACGATCCTTTCGTGCTGTTCAGCTTCATTGCCGGTTGCACGGACAAGATCGGCTTCGCCCCGGGCGTTCTGATCCTGGCGCAACGCCAGGCCGTTCTGGTCGCGAAACAAGCCGCCAGCCTGGACGAACTCTCCAACGGCCGGCTGCGTCTGGGCGTCGGCGTCGGCTGGAACGTGCTGGAGTTCACCGGACTGAACGAGAATTTCCACAATCGCGGCAAGCGGTCCGAGGAACAGGTCCAGGTCATGCAGGCGCTGTGGGCGAACACCCATGTCGACTTCAAGGGCAAGTACCACACGATCGACGATTCCGGCCTCAATCCGCGGCCGAAATCGGGCCGCGTTCCGGTTTGGTTCGGCGGCCATGTCGATGCGACGCTGGAACGCACCGCGAAATGGGGCGATGGCTGGATGCCGCTGGCCTACCCGGCGGACGACACCGCGTTGAAAGCCTTCGATAAGCTGCGTGGCCTGACCCGCGCGGCCGGCCGTAAACCGGAGGACGTTGGGATCGAGGTGTGGATGTCGCTGGGAGGCGGAACAAAGGATGACTGGCGCAACGAAGTGACGTTCTGGAAGAACGCCGGTGTGACGCATGTGACGGCGCATACAACCTATGCCGTGGGCCATCATAAGCGGATCGCGGGAAAGACGGCGGCGGAGCATCTGGCCGCGATCAAGGGGTTTCAGGATGCGGTGAAGGATCTGCTCTGACAAAAATCGGCGCGCCCAGTCGGCGTCATTCGCCACAGGTGAAAGACGCGGGTTGGGCGCCAATTGGCGAAACTTCCCACATTGACGCCATTGGACGGACCGCCTATGCCCCGCCAGACGATCTGGACGTTGCCCCAATGCCAGCCCTGACGGCCACCCGTGACGCTCCCGATGCCACCGTCAATCGAGCCGAGGCCGCCGCCATGCTCCGCGCCGTCCTCAATCTGTTCGATCGCTGGCAACTGACCGCCACCGAGGCGCGGCATCTTCTTGGCGACCCCTCGGAACGCACTTACCAGCGCTGGCGCAAGGGCGAGGTCGCCAGCCTTCCCAACGACACGATTTTCCGCCTCGGCACCCTGCTGGGAATTCATAAGGCCCTGCGTTACATGTTTGCCGAACCCGAGCGCGGCTACGCCTGGATCCGCGCGCCCAACGCGGCATTTGGCGGCCATAGCGCGCTGGAGCGGATGTCGCAGGGTGCGCCCACAAACCTCGCCGCCGTCCGCGCCTACCTGGACGCCGAGCGTGCCGGCTGGTGATCCCACCACTTCGGTCCGAACGGTGGACAACGTCGCACCGTATCATCCGCACGATCTATCCGCCCGTCGATCTGTTCGATGATATCGCCCCTCCGTCCGACTGGGAGCTTCTGGCCGCCGCCGAAGCCCGGACCAATCCGCGCGTCCTGGACGCCATCGGTAACCTGGGCCTGGTCCCGGCGAGGCGGCGCGTCAGCGGTCCAACCGCGTCGCTGGTCATGGGAGCGTTCACCCATGCGTCCCCCGATCGGCCCTGCCGTTTCTCTGATGGGTCGTACGGCGTTTGGTACTGCGGCGACCGATTCGAGGTCGTGCTGGCGGAAACCGCGCATCATTTTGAACGGTTCATGCGGGCGACCAACGAGCCGCCGGGGAACGCGGACTACCGGGAACTGGTTTGCGCCGTGCATGGCGAGGTCGCCGAAGCGGCGGAGCCGTCATTGCTGAATCCAGACGATTGGGCACAAGGGCAGGCGTTCGGGCGCGCTGTGCGAGGCGCGGGCGGCGATGGTGTTGTGTATCCCAGCGTGCGGTATCCGGCGGGAAAAGCGCTGGCTTTGTTTTGGCCGGATTGCATCGCGTTGCCCGTGAACCAGGCGCGGCAGTTCCGCTATGGATGGGACGGCCAGCGAATGCATCGGTATCTCGTGCACGGCGGGCGGGCCTGGACCCGGTTTCAATGACGGAGCAGTTCGCGCGAACGATCGATCGCCTTAACTCAAACGACGGCCCCCGCGATCACGCGAAAATCTCCCCCAACCGCTTGATCGACGCCAATGTCCGTTCCACCGGCAGCCCCGGCCACTGGCACCGCATGATGAAATGGTTCACTCCCAATAATTCATGATATCTGGCGATCTCCTCCTTCACCGATACCTTGTCGCCGATGATGAACTTGTCGCGTGCGAAGTCCTCGAATGGAAGCTCCGATCGGGCGCGCCCCTCCAGACCCCAGGCGGCATAGGCGTTGTATTTATACTGCAACGGCACCCGGCATTCCTCATGCGCGGTCGCGTGGTTATCGCCAACGTAACATTCCACCGTGATCGGGAAATCCGTCGCCGTCCGGCCGTACTCCGCCAGCGCGGCGCGGTATGTTTTCATCAGCGGAACCGTCTTGCTCAGCCCGCTGCTGTTGACGATCAGCCAGGCATCGCCAATCCGCGCGGCCCGCTTCACCGAAACGTCCGCCTGGGCCGCGATATACAACGGCGGTCCGCCAGCCCGGATCGGCTTCACGCCGATACCCGAATCATTGACCGTGTAAAACCGCCCCTTATGCGTGACCTTCTCCTCGGTCCACAACCGACGCATCAGCGCAATGCTTTCGTTGAACCGCGGCGCCCGTTCCGATAGCGGTATGCCGAATGCGTCGAACTCCGGCTGCCGGTAACCCAGGCCCACGCCCAAAATGTAATTGCCCCCGGTCAGCACATCCAACGTCGCCGATTCCTCGGCCACATGCACGGGGTTCTGCGGCGGCAATATGAGAATGTTCGGCCCGAGCGTCATCCCCTGCGCATGAGCCGCGATGTAGCCCATGGTTGGCGTGATCGCCAGCATCTGCATCGGGTTGGTCAGCCAATGATGCGGGAACCACAGCGATTTGAACCCGGCGTCGCGAGCGGCCCGCACCTGTTCAACCATTTCAGGGACTCGCGCCCCGACGTCGTAACCCTCTGGAAATTGCGTATTGATGAACAGACCGGCTTTCATCCCGCGGACCCTCCCTTGCGTCCGGACCAGCATAGACCGAACCGGGGAGGGCTTGAAGCGGCGCCCAGGTGGGGCCACTTTCGAGGCATCATGAAAGAAGACGACCGCATCCTCGACATGACGCTGGAAGGGGAGTTCGTCTCTCCGCCGAAGCCGCCCCCACCTCCGGTTGGGACGAAGCTCATGTTGTGGGCCATCGTCGCGACGGTGGTTTCGATGGCGGTGCTGATCGTCGCGCTGACTTTCTGGTTTCTGGTGATGATCCTGCCATTCGCGCTCGCCGCGATGGCGATCGCCTATGTCGCGTACCGGTACCAGATTTGGCGGATGGGACGCACCATTGTCATCCGGCGTGGTCCGAGGAACCTGTAGTAACATGTCTCCGGTCCGCGCCTGGCTGCCGATTGTTCTCTGCCTGTCCGCTGCCGCGCCGGCCACCGCGGGCGATGCCGACGTGATCGGCGTCGCGATCCGCCGCGGCCAGGGTGCCATGTTCAATCTGGACGTCACCATCCGAAGCAAAGACACCGGCTGGGAACGCTTCGCCGACCGGATCGAGGCCCTGGGTTCCGACGGCACCGTCCTTGGTACACGCGTGCTGGAACATCCGCACGACACCGAGCAGCCCTTCACCCGCGATCTCTACGATCTACGGGTTCCGCCCGGGATCGTCCGGATCACCATCCGCGCCCACTTCAAACCCACCGGCTTCGACGGCGCGACCATGACGGTCGCGCTGCCGGGCCGTTGAACGCGGCCGCTATTTCGCGATGAACTTGTTGAACTCCGCGATCACGCCATTCCACCGGTCGAAGTTGTTGGCCAGTGCTTCGGTGGTCGCGCCGCGCTCGACATCCATGTCCATCTCAATCCACGGCTCCAGATCGTCGTCCAGATAGACGCGCCCGAAGCGCTTGGTCCGGTTCCATTGTCCGGCCTTCTCGGCGTCGATGCTCTTCACGCTGAAGCCCGCCGAGAACTGGATCGAGTTGCAGCGTGACTTGGCATTGCAGCCATAGAAAAACACGCCGTACTTTGTTCCTTTGTACGACGTCCGGATCAGCGGATCGCCGTCCTTGTCAGTCGTGACCTCCGTCTTTAGTCCCTGGGCCGCCATGACCTGAGCGACATCGTCCGCGGTGACGCCGCCATCCGTCAAGGGTCCGGCCCATGCCGCCGGGGCAAGCGCCAGCAGGACAGTCGAGATATGATACCAACGCATTGATTTTCTCCAGGTGCGCGATAATGGTCGTCCACGAGCCCTCGCATTGCGAGCGCTTTGGGTCACCATATTGCCAGTTGTCATTTTACGCCGGCCACCGGTCGCGGCGGCTTCAAGGGCCGTCAGGTGAGCGCTTATGGCTTTGACCGGGAAAACCCATGGCGGCACCCGGCGCGCCCAGGGTAGGCTGCCCCTTCGCGAAGACGAAAGCCGACGATGCGAATGCAAACTGAAAACCCTCAGGGCCATCCCACTTTGGGGCATACCAGCAATTGGCTGGAACGGCTGTGGAGTTCGATCGCCGATCGCGGCCGCGATTATGCCAACGTGCCGGCTGCGTCGCTGCCCCCCGCGGACCGGGTGCGTCATTTGGCGGATGCGTTGCTCAGCGGCCGGGGTGAGGCCTCGGGCGCCGCTCTGGCGCGCGAGCTGGTGGTGGCGCTGAAAGCCCTGACGCAAACTGACCGGCTGGCATTCTGTCAGCACGTCGCCAACGGGTTCACACCCGATGAAGCCAACTTGCGCGCGGCGGTCGACGCATGGCTGGAGGATCCGACCCCGGCGCGGGCCGTCGCATTATCCGACGCCGCCGAACCACCACGGCAGGAACTGTTGCGCCGCATGAACCAGGCCCGTGGTGGCACCGCCGCCCTGGTCGGCCTGCGCCAGGAGATCCTGGGCGTGTTGCGTGCCCAACCCGCGCTGGCGCCGTTGGACAGCGACCTCCGGCATTTGTTCGCCTCCTGGTTCAATCGCGGCTTTCTGGAACTGCGCCGGATCGACTGGAACACGCCCGCCGCGGTGCTGGAAAAATTGATCGCCTACGAGGCGGTGCACGAGATCGAGGGCTGGACCGACCTGCGCCGCCGCCTCGCCGCCGACCGCCGCTGCTTCGCGTTTTTCCACCCCGCGTTGCCAGGCGAGCCCCTGATCTTCGTCGAGGTCGCCCTGGTCCAAGGCCTCGCCGCCGCCGTCAAGCCGTTGCTCGCGCCCGATACCGACGAGGCGGCTCAGGATGCCCGGGCGAGGCGGGCCGATACCGCGATTTTCTATTCGATCTCCAATTGTCAGGACGGCCTGCGCGGGATTTCGTTCGGCAATTTTCTGATCAAGCAGGTGGTCGAGGAACTGAAAGCCGAACTGCCCGGTATCAGCCAGTTCGCGACGCTGTCCCCCGTGCCGGGCTTTCGCCGCTGGCTTGACCGGCGCCTGCGACAACCGGACGCGCCCTTGGATCCAGCGATCCTGTCCGAGGCCGCGACCTGGGAAACGCCGGAAGCGGGCGCGGCGTTCGAGGCACCGCTCACGCGCTTCTGCGCTCAGTACCTCACAGAGACCGAACCAGGCCGGGGTCCGCGCGATCCGGTGGCCAGGTTCCATCTGGGTAACGGCGCCCGGCTGGAACGGATCGATTGGCGTGGCAACGTCTCGCCGCGCGGCCTGGATGAGTCGTACGGTATCATGGTGAATTATCTGTATGATCCCGACACGATCGAGGCGAACCACGAGGCGTTCGTGAGCGGCGGCGCTGTGCCCCATTCCGCCGCGGTCGAGGCGTTGCTCCGCGCGCCACCTCGCCGCCGCCGGTTGGTTTGATCGATTGCTTACTCCGTTAAAATAACGGAAACCCGGCTCTTACCCCATCTCGGCCATCACGGCCCACCCCTCTTCGTCATGTCCGGGCCACCCGTCGCGGCACAGCGCCAGACCAGGAGGTCCGGTCATGCCAGGCCATGACGTTGGGACCAGAACGACAGCGCAAATCGTATTATATTTGAACTCAGCTCTAACGGAAGAACCACTGCTCCGGCCGCGCGCTCCAGGGCGGGCGGCAATGCTGGGAAATACAAATACGTCCCGGAATGTTCTCCAGCTTGTTGGAGACGATGCGATTGCCCTGGCTGCCGGGCGCCTGCCCAGCCAATCCGATCTGCCATTTCGAATCCGTCACGATCCGCCAGATCTCCTGGGCTGTCGTGTTCCGTTCCGCCTCCGGTTTGGTTGAGCCGGACCGCAGTAATTCGTAAACGCGTAACATGTTCGGATCGTCCGGCTTTATCCCATTGGCACCGTTCGAGGCGTACCACTGCGACCAGGCGCCGCCCATCAGGCTGTTCTGCGGATCGACCGGGAGCACCAGGGTGGGCGTCAGAAACAGGCTTTCGGACCCGCTGTTGGAGAATATCACCATCTGGTGTTGGTCGTTGCGTGCCCTGGTGAAAAACAAACTGCGTTCCAGCAGTTTCAGGTCGCCGGAGATGCCGATCACGCGCCATTGTTGAATTATCATCTCCACCTGTTGCGGCCATGTGGGATTGAGCGTCTGCGCGACGTCGATCTGAATGCGCAGCCGCTCCCCATTATCGGTTCGCAACCGGTAGCCCTCGCGATCTTTTTTGGTCAGCCCGATCGCGTCCAGCATGGCGTTGGCTTTCGCCCGGTCCAGAGTGGACCATTTCGCGATCCATTCCTTTCCGGGGCTTTCCGGCACCAGTTCCGATGGCACGCCCGATCCCGGCGTGCCCAGACCGAGCCAGAAGGCCTCGTTGAGTTGATCGCGGTCGATGGCGATCGATAATGCCCGGCGGAAATCCGCTGTCGCGAACCACTTCGCGATTTCCGGATCGGCGCGATACGACATATTGAAAATCAGTTGTGAATCGCTGCCGTTAAAGCCGAGATCGAGGTGATATTTGTAGTTGCCGCGTTCGGCGTTTTCCAGGAATACCGGGATCTTGGCGATGTCGATGAAACGTTCCTGAACATCGTATTCGCCGGCGATGGCGCGCAGGTTCACAACCTCGGGATTTTCCGCCAGACTCATTTGCACGCGGTCGATATAGGGCAGTTGATTGCCGTCCGTATCGACCTCGTAGAAGTACGGATTGCGTTCCAGCATCCAGGTCTGAGTGTTGATCGGCTGGGTCATTTTCCAGGCGGCAAGTGTGGGAAGTTCGGTGTTCAGCCGCCAATCGGATTTGAATTTGAACCATTGCACCCAGTTGGCGTAACCGCCCGCCTTGCTTTGCGCGGTCAGGGCCTCAATGGACGAGTATTTCGGCAGAAACTGGCGCAGATAATGCGCGGGCGCGTAAAGCCCGAACGCCAGCCCCTCGGATTGCTGCCGCGACTGGCCGCCACCGACCGCCCCGTCGCCCGCCAGCAGTTTGGGGAACAGAAAATGCGGCGCTTCGAATTCAAACGCCACCGTGGTCTCGTCCACTTTCACCACCCGGCCCGGTTTGCCGCCGGACGACATTTCCGAGGTTGGGGATGGGGCGAGTTCTTTGTTCTGATAAAACTCCTCAAACCAGAACACGAAATCGTCGGCGGTGAAGGGCGCTCCATCGGACCATTTCATGCCCTTGCGCAGAAACAGCGTCGTGCGCTTGCCGTCTTCGCTGATCGACCATCCCTTGGCGACCTGAGGCGCGAGTTTCGTGCCGGTCATGTCCCAGAACAAGGGCTTGTCACCGGAACGAATCCGGTTCCCGTTCTCCCCGTCTCCCGGACCAAGGAACGCGCGCCGCCAGGTGCCGCCGTACTTGCCGGTCTCGCGCAGGGGCTTGAGCACCAACGGTTCCGACGGCAGGCGTTGTTCCACTGGCGGCAATTTGCCTTCCTTGACCAGCGCGGCGAGAGCTGGCGCTTCCTGGAACTTCTTTGGCATGCGGGCCGGGTCGGTAACGATCTCGGGCGCTTCCAGCGTGCCGACCAGCCCGGTTTGACGCGCATCGATTTTTTGCGCGAGGCCGGCTGTGCTCCACGGCAGAAGGAACGCGGCGATCAGCCAGATGTGTTTCATGGTTTGTAATACCATTGATCGGGACGCGCGCTCCAGGGCGTGCGGCAGTGTTGCGATATGCATACGCGCTCGGGCACATTCACCAATTTGACGTTGACGACCCGGGTGCCCATGTAGTTCGGCGATTGCCCAACCAACCCGATCTGCCACACCTGATCCACCGCCAGTTTCCATATCTCCTGGGCTTTTTTGTTTCGTTCGGCTTCCGGCAGAGTGGCGGCTTCACGCAGCATCGCATAGGCCTTCAGCATTTCCGGGCTTTCCGGTTTCAACCCCATCGCGCCATTCGACGAATGCCACTTCGCGTGCCCAACCCCACCCTGAGCCGATATCGGATCGGCCGGCAGAACCGCCGAGGGAAGCAGAAACAGCGCTTCGGTGCCGCCGTTGGAAAAGATGGACATCTGGTTGTCGTCATTGCGAACCCGCGTATAAAACAGGCTGCGTTCGAACAGCTTGGCGTCAGCCCAGATGCCTATGGCCCTCCAATGCTGCACGATCATTTCCACCTGTTGTGGCCAGGTGGGCGTCAGGGTTTGCGCCACATCGATCTGTAGCCGCAGCCGTTCGCCGTTGTCGGTGCGCAATCGGTAGCCGTCCTTGTCCTTCTTGCTCAGCCCGATCGCATCCAGCATCGCGTTGGCCTTTTTGACGTCGTGCCCGATCCAGGTCAGCCGGTATGCGTCGCCCGGACTTTCCGCGACAACCGACGCCGGTATCGTCGAACTGATCACCCCGAGACCAAGCCAGAACGCGTCATTCAATTGCTGCCGATCGATCCCGAGCGAAAGCGCGCGCCGGAAGTCGGCGGTCTGAAACCATTTGCGGATTTCTGGATCGCGAGTGAAGGCGAGGTTGAAATAAAGCTGCGAGTCCGCGCCGTTGAAGGACTGATCGAGCCGCACTTTATAGCCGCCACGTTCGGCGTTCTCCAGGAACACCGGCAGCTTCGCCAGATCGATGAAACGCTCCATGAAATCGTACTCGCCGGCGATGGCGCGCAGATTGATGACCTCTGGGTTCTCCGCCAGAGTCAGTTGTACTTTATCGATGTAGGGCAATTGGTTACCCGCGGTATCGACCACATAATAATAGGGATTGCGTTCCAGCAACCAGGATTGTGTGTTGATCGGACGCACCATGACCCAGGCCGACAATGTCGGCACGTCGGTATTGAGCTGCCAGTCCGACCGGAAACGAAAATGCTGCACCCAGTTGTCGTAGCCGGCGGCCTTGGCTTTCGCGTTTACCGCCTCCGTGGAGCTGTACTTCGGCAGGAACTGTTTCAGATAATGCGCGGGCGCATAGAGCCCAAGTTCGCGTCCGTCGGACTGCAACCGTGATTGGCCGCCGCCCACCTGCGTGTCGCCCGCCAGATAGTGCGGAAACAGGTAGTTCGGTTCGTCGAATTCGAAGGCAACGGTGGTTTCGTCGATCTTGACCATGCGGCCCGCCTTGCCGCTGACCGACAACTCGGGCGCGGGGGTGGGAACGACGTCCTTGTTCGCGTACATGTCTTCATACCAAAACATGAAATCATCGGCGGTGAAGGCCGCCCCATCCGACCATTTCATGCCCTTGCGCAAGAACAACGTCGTTCGCTTGCCGTCCGCGCTCAGCTCGAACCCTTTCGCCACGGACGGCCGGATTTCCGTTCCGGTGATGTCCCAGAACAGCAATTTATCGGAGGACCGGACCCGATTGCCGTTCTCGCCGTCACCGCGGCCCAGAAAACCTCGCCGCCATGTCCCGCCATAAACGCCAATACTATGCAGCGGCTTCAACACCATCGGCTCCAACGGCACGCGTTGCGCGACCGGCGGCAATTTGCCTTCCTTGACCAGCGCGGCGAGTTGCGGGGCTTCGCCAACAACCTTGGGCCATTGCGCCGGATCGGTAATGAGGGTCGGGCCTTCCAGCTTACCGACCAGGCCGGATTGCTCGAACGCTTTGTTTTGCGCGAGCGCGGTCGCGGTGGAGGCAAACAACGCCAGCAAACCAGCAAGCCAGATCAGGGGTTTTCGCATGGTTCCTCCCGGGGAATAAGCGTCACGCCATGAGTTCGGTGGCGCGAAAGCAGGCGCTGAGATGCCCAGGCGCGACTTCGACGAGCTCGGGCCGGTCCTGCCGGCAGCGGTCGATGACGAACGGGCAGCGTGGATTGAAGGCGCAGCCGGGCGGTGGATTGGCGGGATCGGCGACCTCTCCGCGTGGAGCCGTGATCGCGTCGCGTGCCTCGGGGTCGGCTTTCGGCACCGCCGCGAGCAGCGCCCGCGTGTACGGATGCAGCGGCGTGGCGTAAAGTTCCGTGGTCGGCGCGACCTCGACGATGCGGCCCACATACATGACCGCGACGCGATCGCTGACATGGCGAACCACGCCCAGATCGTGCGCCACGAACAGCATCGACAGGCCAAGCCGGTCCTGCAGGTCCAGCAGCAGATTGATGATCTGCGCCTGCACCGACACATCCAGCGCCGATACCGGTTCATCCGCGACGATCAAACGCGGGTTCAATGCCAGCGCCCGCGCGATGCCGATCCGTTGCCGCTGTCCGCCCGAGAACGCGTGCGGGAAGCGCAGCCGCGCCACGGCGGGCAGGCCCACCAGATCCAGCAGTTCCCTGACGCGCGCCTCCCGTTCCGGTCCGGGAACGCCGGTCACGACCAACGGCTCGGCGATGATATCGCCGACCATCATCCGCGGATTGAGCGAGGCGTAAGGATCCTGGAAAATCAATTGGATATGGCGACGCAAAGGCCGCAACGCGGAGCGGGACAATGGGGCCAGATCGATCATCCGCTCGTCGTCCGGGGCGAACCGGATCGCGCCCGCGGTGGGGCGCAGGGCCCGGAGGATACAGCGGGCGACGGTCGTTTTGCCGCAACCGGATTCGCCGACCAGGGCCAGGGTTTTGCCTTTTTCGATGACGAAATTAACGTCGTCGGCGGCGCGGACGCGCCCTATCTCGCGGCGCAGAATTCCCGCGACAATGGGAAAGTGTTTCGACAGCCCGCTGACTTCCAGCACGTTCATGCCGCCGCGTCCTCAACCAGAAAACAAGAAGCGCCGGCCGCTCCCGGCGGTACAGGCGCGGGAACCATCGTGTCGCAACGCCCGGGAATTGCTTCGGGACAACGGGGATGGAAGGGGCAACCGACGGGACGCGAGCCGGGTTGCGGCACCGCGCCGCCGATCGTGGCCAGGCGCTGTCTGGGCGTGGCGTCCAGATTGGGCACCGAGCGCAGTAAGGCCCGAGTGTACGGATGCTGTGGATGCTTGAACAATTCCCGCACCGGCGCGAATTCGACGATCCGGCCGAGATACATCACCGCGACATCGTCGGCCATTTGCGCGATCACGCCCATGTCATGCGTGATCAGCATCAGCGCGATCTGTTTGTCGCGTTGCAGACGCCGCAACAGTGCCAGAATTTGTGCCTGAGTCGTGACATCCAGCGCGGTCGTCGGTTCATCCGCGATCAGCACGTCCGGTTCCGCCGCCAGCGCCAGGGCAATGCCGACACGCTGACGCAATCCGCCGCTGAGTTGGAACGGATAGGCATCGATCCGGGTTTCAGGCCGGGGAATCCCGACCTCGTTCAACAATGAGATCGCCCGCTCCCGGGCTTTGGCCTTACCCGGATCGCGATGGACCCGAATGGCCTCCATCAACTGGTTGCCGACAGTGTATTGCATCGACAGCGCCGCCATCGGCTCCTGGAAGATCAGGCCGATCCGGCCGCCACGGACTGACCGGATTTGGGCGCCTTCGGGCTCCAGCGCGGTCAGATCCTGCTCGGCCGCTGTGCCGGGATCAAGCGTCACGCGACCCGCCGTGATCGATCCGTTCCGGTCCAGGATTCGCAGCATGGCGCGCGCGGTGACGCTTTTGCCACAGCCGGACTCGCCGACGACGCCCAGGACTCGGCCGGGGTGGAGGTCCAGGCTGACTGCCTCCAACGCGCGCACGATGCCCGTGTGCTGACGAAATTCGACCGCCAGATCACGGACCGAAACGATGGGACGGGTTGTCTCAACCATGGTGTCAGCCATATGGGTCCGCCGCGTCGCGCAATCCGTCGCCAAGAAAGTTAAACGCCAGGATGACCACGATCACCGGCACCGCCGCGAGCAGCAGCCAGGGCGCGCCCGCCAGCACCTGCACGTTCTGCGCGTCCTGCAACAGAATGCCCCAGGAAATCGCCGGTGGCCGTAACCCAAGACCCAGGAACGACAAGGATGTTTCACTGATGATCATCGCGGGCAATGCGAGGGACACCGCCGCGATCACATGGCTGGTGAAGGATGGCAGCATGTGCCGCAACATGATGCGGAACTGGCTGGCGCCGACAAGTTCGGCGGCGATGACGAAATCCTCCTCCCGCAACGCCAGGAAGCGTCCGCGCACCACGCGGGCCAGTTCGGTCCATCCAATCAACGAGATGATCAAGGTGATCGCGAAATAGACCTGAATGACACTCCAGGTGTTTGGCAGCGCCGCCGCCAGGCCCATCCATAATGGAATCGTGGGGATGGAACGAATGATCTCAATGACCCGCTGGATGAACAGATCGACCAGGCCGCCATACAGGCCCGAGATTCCGCCCAACAGAATGCCGAGAACGAGGCTCAGGCTGACACTGGCGAGACCGATGGACAGGGATATTCGCGTCGCCACCATCACGCGTGAAAACAGGTCGCGGCCCAGTGCGTCGGTGCCCAGTAAATAAATGCCGTCCAGTAGTTCCGGTTTGGCGAGGCCGATCAGATGCCGGTCGGTCGAGATCAGGCCGAACAATTCGTATTCGTACCCGCGCGCGAACAGCGTCACCGAGAGTTTCTTGTTGGGATCGGGGACATAGACCTGCTTGAAGGTTTTCATATCGCGCTGGCCCTTCATCCCGCTGACATGCGGATTGAAGCCATCGGAGTCGAAGAAATGCACCGCCTGAGGCGGCAAATAGCCCCGCCGCGCGTCCACCGCGTGCGGATCGTTGATCGCCAGGAAGTCAGCGAAAATCGCCACCAAATAAAACAGAATGACGATGAACAGGCTGACGAACGCCAGCTTGTGCCGTTTGAAGCGCAGCCATGTCAGCCGCAGTTGGCCCGCCGAGGCGAGGCTGTCGTCGGTCAGCGAACCGCTCATGACCGCCCCGTCAACCGCAGCCGCGGCTCGATCCACATCAGCAACAGGTCAGAAATCAGCGTGCCGACCACGGTCATGATCCCCAGCAGCAGCACGATCGTGCCCGCCAGGAACATGTCCTGCGCCACCAGCGCCTGCAACAGCAGCGGACCCACCGTTGGCAAACCCAGCACCAGCGAGACGATGATGCTGCCCGACACCAGATACGGGAAGACATAGGCGATGGAGCTTGCGAACGGATTGAGCGCGGCGCGCACGGGGTATTTCAGGATCACTCGCCGCTCCGGAATGCCCTTGGCGCGGGCCGTGATCACGTAAGGTTTTCGCAGTTCATCCAGCAGATTCGCTCGCATGATCCGGATTTGATGCGCCGATCCCGCCAACGCCAGCACCGCCGCCGGCAACGGGACATGTTTCGTCAAATCCCAGACCTTCGCCAGGCTCCACGCCGCCTGGGCATATTCGGCGGAAAACAGGCCGCCGACACTCAGGCCGAGGTAACGAAATCCGAAATACATCAGGATCAGTGCCAGCAGAAAATTCGGCACCGCGAGCCCGATGAACCCCAGCGTGGTCGCGACATAATCGCCCACTGAATATTGCCGCACCGCGGAATAAATCCCAATCGGCAGCGCGATCGTCCAGGTCAGGAACAACGCCGCGAAGGACACGACCATCGTGAGCCAGAGCCGGTCGCCAATCACCTCCGTCACCGGGCGCCGCCACATCATCGACACGCCGAAATCGCCCTGCACGATGCGTGTGATCCACAAGAGGTATTGAATATATACCGGGCGATCCAGCCCGTATTCCTGCCGCATCGCCTGCGCCTGCTCGGCGGTGACCGAACTGCCGGTGGATGCGAGATTGGCAATGTAGGCGTCGACGAAATCGCCGGGCGGCAATCGAATAATGACAAAGGTTAAAACAGAGATCGCGACACACGTGATCAAGGCCAGCGACAGCCGGCGGCCGATATACATCAACATGCGGTACGTCTCTTCAAGCTCGTTTCCCCAATGGCGCGCCCGTTCGGCCGGCGCGCTGTGTTCTGCCCGGAAGCTGTAGCCCATTCGCCTCAGGGAGGATACCCGGCCAGCGGGATCGATCTGGACTTCTCCTCGGGCCGAGGATATGCTGCAATGCACAAATTCAGGCGGAATGCTTGCTCGGGCGATGCGGGAGACAAAGACATGAATCAGGTCACGGCGGTCAAACTTACAGGAGGCGACGGGGATGAAGCCATCGCCGTGCGCCAGATCGGGCCAACTTTTGGTGCTGAGATCACGGGAATGCCGATCCACGGCGACGTCAGTCCGGAGTTGCTGACGCAATTCATCGCCGCGTTGCACCGTTACCGTGTGTTGATCGTGCCGGGTCTGGACCTGGACCCGGGCGATCTGGTCGCGTTCAGCCGCCGCTTCGGCCCGCTGGAAATCCACGCGAGGTTCCAGAACACGTTGCCAAAGCATCGAGAAGTGTTCTGCGTCGGCAACGTCGAGCGGGACGGCATGACGGCTTCCTTCAGCCGCGGCGTGGAACAGTGGCACGCGGACAGCTCCTACCGCGCCAAGCCCAGTGACGCGTCTTTGTTTTACGCGGAGATCGTTCCGGATGAGGGTGGCGATACCATGTTCGCCGACGCTACCGCCGCGTGGCGCGCGCTGGATCCCGAAACGCGGCGCCGCATCGATGGGCTGCAAGCCGTTCACTCGTTGGAAACGCTACGGTTATGGGGCGAACGCCACAACCCGGACCGGAAATCGGATGTTTCGGCTCAGAATGCCGAGTTCCCGCCAATACGTCAGCCGTTGGTGCGCGCGCATCCCGCGACCGGCGCGAAGTCGTTGTATCTTTGTCCAGCCGTCATCAGCCACATTGAGGACCTGGGCCCCAACGAAAGCGCCGATCTGATCGAAACCCTGATCATGCATACCACGCAGGCCAGGTTCGTTTACAATCATCGCTGGCGGAAGGGCGATCTTGTCATGTGGGACAATAGCGCGGTGCTGCACACCGCGACCTTGTTCGACCACACGCGGTATCAGCGGTTGATGTATCGCACCACGATCGCGGGAAATGCGCCCGCCCTGGCGGACTGAGGCGCGTCTCCGCTACCCGAACGCGCCCACCTCGTGCGTGATCGCGGTGGCAATCTCCCGCACCATCGCGAACAGGCGCCGCATCGGATCGAAAATCTCCCGATGTTCCCTTGCGTACGCCGTGGTGCCCCTTGGAGCGGCCGGTTCGTAGTAGTCGCAATCGGCGGAAGCATCGGGCGGTCCCGCAACCAGCAATTCTCATTTTGGCGCTGACGCTTGCTTTTTCGTCATCCTCCGGCGTGACCGGAGGATCGGTAGCGGCACATATCCGCGTATCATAGCGCCAAAAAGCGATGCGTTGTGCCGCTTCGGATCCTCCGGTCATGCCGGAGGATG
>SHWL01000052.1 GCA_009693865.1 Acetobacteraceae bacterium
CAAAATCGTCGCCAGGCGGGTTGAACGAAGCCGCTGTGACGCGGTGTAGACCCGTTCACACCGCCATCACGGCCTGACGGCCGCCGTGGCCGCATTTTCAGGTCCACGCAACCTGGTTGCCGAAAAACTCAGTCCGACAGGCTGCTAGGTTATCGCGACTGCTTCGACGAAGTGTGGGGCACGTCCTCAGGCGCGATCAATGCCGCCTATTTTGTGAGCGGCCAGGTTGGCATTGGCACCGCGATTTATCACGAAGTCGCCACCAGCTCGGCATTCATCAATCTTTGGCGATGGCCGGATCTCATCGACATAGATTGGCTCATCGATAATTTGATCGCCTCCGGGAAACTACTGGACATCGAAGCCATCATGCGATCCAGGACTGACTTGCATATTTCGGCCACGAACGTCGATACAGGAACGGCGGCATTCTTTTCCAACCGCGATAACAGACCCGATATCATCATCCCCGCTCTGCGAGCGTCCACCTGCGCGCCTTTGTATACGACCCGGAACGAACAGATTGACTCCAATTTCTACAGCGACGGCATGGTCCAGGCCGGAATCCCGGTGGCAGCCGCGGCGGCAACGTGCACGCATGTCGTGGCGGCGCTCACCAGACGGATCGGCTACCGCAAACGGCGGCCCACGTTGCTTGCCTTATTCGAATCCGTGCGCCTGCGAGGCTACTCAGAAGCGTATCGCCACAATTATCGACTTCGCCACATTTTATACAACAACGCGCTGGATATTTTGTTCGCTGACGATGCCGGACCGCACTCGTTGGTTATTGCTCCAGGACCGCGCGACAACCTGGTCCGTAATTCCGAGACGCGGGTCAAATCGTTGAAACAGGCGATCCGCGAATCCACGGAACGTGTTGAAAGGATCTTCGCTGCGAAATCCAATTCGAATCATTCGCTCCGAGGATGATGCTTCGCCCAACGGTACTAACCGATCGATCTGACAAACGCCCATCCGATGCCTCACTTCAGCCCGGACGGCGCTCCGACACCTGACTCATCTCAACTGCCGACTCGCGCTCCGATGGACAGATCGGCAGCCTCTAACCATGACGATAACACAATATATAAATTTTACACGATGGGGCATCCCAACGCTCGACCCACAAGAAGGCAACCGAACCCTTGTTTTCCGGGGGTGGCGGGAATACGATTACCCTCAAGGGCAATGCACCGGGGGCGACGGAATTGACATGGCAACCCGCTTCACCGGCGCGATCCGAAAGGTGATGGACTGGTTCCTTTTCTGGGCCATTCTGGCCAATCTCGCCATCTCATGCATCGGCTGGAGCCTCCCCGCGCTACCCCTCAACAGCCTGCTGCCAAAACACCTCCGAGCCCGCGTTGGCCAGTTCACCGCCATGTTTTGGTGCCGCTATTTCGTTTGGTCGATGAACGTCAGCGGGCGGGTGCGATGCGACCTCACCGAGTTGGACGCACTCCGCGAGGAACAGCATTTGCTCATCGTGTCGAACCACCCCTCCTTGCTTGACGCATTATTGATCATCTCGCGTCTCCCGCATATCGCCTGCATCGCGAAAGCCTCGCTCTGGAACAATCTGTTTTTCGGCGCGGGAATCCGGCTCGCCGGCTATATCCGTAACGACGCGCCCCGCCAATTGTTACGAGAGTCCGCCGGGATTCTCGCCGCGCCCGACCGCCAGATGTTGATTTTCCCCGAAGGGACCCGCTCCGCGTCCCGCGACCGCCTGAGCCCCTTCCGGCCGGGATTCGCCGCGATCGCGCGGCGTGCCGGCGCGGACGTGCAGACCATTCTGATCGAAAGCAACACCGCATATCTGAGCAAGACCTGGAAGATCTTCCGCCGGCCGGAGTTCCCCCTGATCTACCGCATCCGGCTCGGCCGGCGCTTCACCGTGTCGGGCAGCCCACAGGACTTCACCAGGTCGCTGGAATGCTATTTCCGGGAGGAACTCGCCATGCCGGACCTGGAGCCCGTCGCCTGACGATGGAGCCGTCGCCGGACACGCACCTGGTGCTGATCCCGTCGTACAACACCGGCCCCCGGCTTACGACGACGGTCCTTGAGGCGCTCGGAGCATGGCCCTCTGTCTGGCTCGTCGTCGACGGCAGCACCGACGGCTCGGATACCGGAATCGACGCGCTCACGGTCGAGCATAAGGGGCTCCACGTGCTCCGCCTCCCACGCAATGGCGGCAAAGGCGCGGCCATCTCGCACGGCCTCATCGCGGCGCGCGCGGCCGGATTTACCCACGCGCTCGCGATGGACGCGGATGGCCAGCATCCCGCCGGCCACATCGCCGCATTCATGGCGGCATCGGCCAGCCAACCCGACGCGATGATCCTCGGCGTCCCCGAGTTCGACGCCAGCGCACCCCCACTCCGCGTCCGCGGGCGCCGCATTTCGAACTGGTGGGCAAACCTGGAATCCCGGGGTTCCATCGGCGATTCGTTGTTCGGATTCCGTGTCTATCCGATCGAGCCGTTGATCGCCGTGATGGCGGAAACCCGCTGGATGCGCCGCTATGATTTCGATGCCGAGGCCGCGGTGCGGCTTTGCTGGCGAGGCGTCCCGGCGGTCAACCTTTCCGCGCCGGTCCGTTATTTCGCGGCCGCGGAGGGCGGCATCTCCCATTTCAAATACGGCCGCGACAACGTACTGCTGACCTGGATGCACATCCGGCTGGTGCTGACAGCCCTTGTCCTCAGGCCGCGTTGGCTGTTTCCGGCGCGAAAGCCCGCGTCAACGACACGGCCTTAAGCCCGCGATCCGCGATCGCGCCGAGAAGTCGCGGCAACGTCTGAACCGCCACGTGACCGCCGCGAGGTCCGCCATCGTGCAGCACGAGGATGTCCCCAGCGCCCAGGCCTCGGGTCAGGCGCGCCAGGACCTGATCGGGATGGGCGGGCACGCCGTCGTAGCCTCGCCTGGTCCAGGAAACGAGCGACAGATCGAACCGCGTCAGCACCGATTGCAGCCACGGTCCACGTATCCCCATTGGCGCGCGGAAAAACTCCGGCGCGCGGCCGCTCAGTGCGGTCAACAGGTCCTGAGCCCGCCCAATCTCAGCGGCCAAACCGCGTGAAAAACGAAACGCGAATATGTTCTGGTGCTGGAATGTGTGGTTCTCCACGTCATGCCCGCGCGCGACGATCTCCCGCACAAGTCCCGGATCGCGCGCGGCGCGGGAGCCAACGCAGAAGAAGCTCCCCGCCGCCCCATGACGATCCAGGATTTCGAGCACTTTCGGCGTGCCCGCGGCGTCCGGCCCATCATCGAATGTCAGGGCGACTTCGCCCCGGCCTCGCGCCTGGTCCGGTAACCGCGTGATGTTCGGTCCCAGCAGGTGGCTTCGCGGCAACACGCATGCCGCGGTCAACGCGGCATGATTGGCGGCGACCGCGGCGAGCATCCAGGGCCACGCCTGCCATTCCACCGCCAAACCCCCGAGGGCAGCCGCATGCAGAAGGGCCGATCCGGCGATCGCCGGCGGCATGCCTGTCAGAATCCGGGGTTCGCCCATTATCCCGGCTCCCTCGTCGAGACATACGCGACAAACGCGCTACGGATTTGGGCTGGCGACAGACGTGGCAGCTCCGTGAACCGGTACCGCCGGTAAGCGTACTCGCCGCCGAACAGAATAAGCATCGCCGGCATGTCGAGGCCGTTCACGAACAGCGACCAGATCGAAGGCGGCGCGAACGCCAACAACAGCATGGAGACCAGGATTTGCGCCGCCGCGAACCCGGCCCATAGCCAGGTCACGGTACGCGTGTATCGAACCAGCTCCGGCGGCAAGGGTCCCCGGGCCGCCCGCGCGATCGCGGTCACGATTGGCGTGTACCCCGGCCGGAGCGAGCCGGCGAACAGCGCGAGCAGCGTCAGAAACACACCCGTATGCGCGAGACCCGACCAAATGCCGATGCTCAGATGGCTCGCCCAAAGGCCGATCGCGAGCACAACGGTGCCCGCCACGACCGGCGCGGCCCACCGGCCGGAGCGCCAGCGGACGGCAAGCAACCAGGCGGCGAGGCAGGCCTGCGCCATGCCCGCCCCGATCGCGGGAATGACGAAGCGAGGGTTCACGAAGGCGGCATGCATGAGCGGCGCCGTCACGATGGAACCGCAGGCCAGATACGCCCTCGCGCGGGCAGGCGACAGCATTCAGATCGGTTCCCAATTTCGTTGGGGACAACGCCCCAGCCTCGGTCCCAATTGGCCTTTTGTCCCAATTGGCGTTCTGTCTCAAACGGTCGCGGCTTGCAAGAACCGTCGGTCCGCCTTATCAACGTTGGGCAATCGACCCTGCGGCATCGTCCGGTGATCGGGCGATCAGAGCCCGGCCCATGAGAAGGAATACCCGCTTGTCCGCCTCGGAGCAGCTACCCTTCGAGAACGAGATCGCCAGACTGATCGTCGAGTCGCTCCACCTGGAAATTGGCCCGGAAGAGATCGTCCCCGAGCAGCCCTTATTCGGCGAAGGCCTGGGCCTCGATTCAATTGACGCGCTGGAACTCGCCTTGGTTCTTTCCCGCGACTACGGCATGGAACTGCGTTCCGACGATCCGGCGAACTCCAGGATATTCCAATCGTTGCGTAGCTTCGCCGCGCATATTCAGTCCGGCCGGACAAAGCAGCAAACCGATACGCGTGAACGCG
Organism: Acetobacteraceae bacterium; assembly: GCA_009693865.1. Lineage (GTDB taxonomy): Bacteria > Pseudomonadota > Alphaproteobacteria > Acetobacterales > Acetobacteraceae > Rhodopila. Next base: position 4,666 of record SHWL01000052.1, read on the forward strand.
GAGTGAGTTGATGCGGGCCTTCCCGCTTCTGGATCGCCCGGCCAATGCCGTTCTGTTCAGATCGCGAGACGAGATATGGACCGGCGCCGATTTCCTCCGCGATGTGGCGCGCGTCGCCCCGGCATTACCCAATGCGCGATGGATCGTAAATTGTTGCGAGAATCGATATTGGTTCGCGGTCGTGCTCGCCGCCGGATTGCTGCGCGGGCAACCGAACCTGCTGGCGAGCGATCACTCGCCCGCGAGTCTGGCGTGGCTTGGCAGGCTCTGGCCAGACGCCGTGTCGGTGTCGGACACCGAGGTATCCGATGGCCCGTTCCCGCATCACCGAGTGACGCCGATCCGGCCACACGAAAAGGCGTCCGGGCGGCCGGTCAACCCTGAAATCCCCGGGGATCGCGTCGCCGCCGTGGTGTTCACGTCCGGGACAACCGGGGAGCCCACTGCGCACATCAAACCCTGGGGCGGTCTCGTTGAAAGGACGCGGGCGGGCGGCCAATGCTTCGGTTTCACGGAAGACGCGCCCGCGACCGTCATCGGAATGGTGCCGCAGCAACATATGTACGGGTTCGAGACGACTCTGCTGATGCCATTGCACGCGGCGGTCGCGAGTTGGTCCGATGCCGTATTCTATCCCGCCGATGCCCGTGCCGCTTTGGCGGCCACGCGGGCGCCGAGGATCCTTGTCACCACGCCCTTGCAATTGCGCGCACTGGTGGATTTTGGCCTGCCCCAGCCACCGGAAATGATCATTTCCGCGACCGCGCCCCTCGCCGTCACGCTCGCCGGGTCCGCTGAAACGGTCTGGGCGACCGAAGTCCATGAAATCTTCGGCGCCACCGAGGTTGGATCGATCGCGAGTCGCCGAACGACACGTGATACGAACTGGACCATGTATCCGGGCGTTTCGCTGCAAAGAACGTTGGAGGCCCCTCTGATTCGCGCCCCGTTCCTGGAACCGAGATCGTTGAGCGACGACATCGAGGTCCTGGATGACAACTGCTTCCGCCTCATCGGACGCGGCGGCGATCTGGTTAAACTGGGCGGCAGACGCGCATCCCATGCGGGCCTTAACCACATCCTGACGCGGATCGATGGCGTGGAGGACGGCATCTTCGTGGTACCCGAAGACCTGGATCGCCACCCATCGGCACGCCTCCTGGCCTTCGTCGTGGCGCCCCATCGCTCCGCCCCCGATATTCTCGCCGAGCTACGCGCCCGGATCGACGCGATTTTCTTACCAAGGCGGATCATTCGCGTTGAATCGCTGCCCCGGAATCGTGTCGGCAAACTGACCAGAGAAGCGCTGAACGCATTGCTGGAATCGGCGGGGCCGGAATGACATGCATGACCCGAGGTGTCGGCCTCCCGTCATGAGCACGGCGAAAATCCACGCCGGATCGTTTTCCATCCCGCCGGATCATCCCTGCCTACCCGGCCATATGCCCGGCGAGCCCATCGTTCCGGGCGCCCTGCTGATCGATCGGGCCCTTGACCTCATTGCCGCTCACCGCTCCGCCCCGATCGGACCAGGCCCCCTGACCGTGAAGTTTCTCCTGTCCGTACGCCCAGGAGACGAGATCGATTTGCGTTACGATGTGTCCCGCGCCGGCGTGATTGTCTTCGACGGTCACGTCGGCAAGCGGCTCGTCTTCTCCGGCTCGCTCGGGCGCGCGTCATGACACGCGAACCCAGCCTCAGTCATTGGGCCCGCGAGCGGGAGCGCGGAAGTTCGTCCCTGTTACGCGCGATGGTTTGGGTGGCGTTGAGCCTCAGTCAGGTGTTCGCGGAAGCGCTGCTGGTGCCGATCACAGCCTGGTTCCTCGCGACATCGCCGGCCTCGCGCGCCGCGTCGCGGGACTACCTTGGCCGGGCGCTTGGCCGCCCAGTACGGATGACCGACATCGCCCGCCATTTCTTCGAATTCGCCCGGGTCATTCTGGACCGGGTCTTCTTCCTCGCGGGCCGCGCCGGCGACTTCCATACCGAACTCGAGGGGCTGGAGCACCTCAACGCGCATATCGAGGCCGGCCGCGGCTGCATCCTGCTGGGCGCGCATCTCGGGAGTTTCGACGCGATGCGCACCGTGGCGCGTGGCTCGCCGGTCCAGGTCCGGCCCGCGATGTATCGGGTCAACGCGGGCGCGCTGACCGCGATCATGGAGCGGCTCGATCCCCAACTCGCGGCGCAAATCATCGACATCGGGAAGCCCGAGGCGATGCTTCAGGTGCGCGAAAGCCTGGACCGTGGCGATTTCGTCGCGTTCCTGGCCGATCGCGCCACCGATCCAAGGCGACTGATCGCCATGCCGTTTTTCGGCGCTCCCGCGCTCTTTCCCACCGGACCATTCCAGATCGCGGCGATGCTGCGGTCACCCGTGGTCATGTTCCTCGGCATCCGGACCGGGCGCCGCCGCTATCTGCTGCGATTTGAACCCCTTCCCTCGGCGGGTCCATTAGCCGATCCCATACGCCCGGCGGGCCAGGCCGAGGCGTTACGCCAGACCATGAGCGGCTATGTCTCCCGGCTGGAAGCGGCTTGCCGGGCGTATCCGTTTCAATGGTTCAATTTTTATCACTTCTGGCGCCAGGTGGCGCCAAACGGCTCGACTGGCGGCAAAGAACCGCGCCGCGCCCTGCTCACGGCCATGCTCGGCGCGACCGTATTTGTGCCCCGCGGACCGGTTCAGGCCGCGGACGATCCATCCCGGTTGTTAAATACACTCATGCGGATGCTGGCCGAAAAGACCGCGCGCCAGACGGCGTTCCACGAGGAAAAGACAATCCCCAACCTGACCAAACCACTCGTGAGTTCGGGTGTTCTGGTCTACCGCTACCCGGATCATCTTGAGAAACGCACGACTTCTCCCATTCGCGAGGATCTCGTGGTCGAGGGACGGCGAGCGTCCATGACCGGCGGCGGCGCGGACACGCACGTCGTCGATATCGATGCCCATGCGGAACTGCGCGTCGTGATCGACACCTTGCTTGGGGTTCTGTCCGGCAACCTGACCATGCTGCGATTGGACTTCGACGTGACGGTCGAAGGGGACGCGGCCAACTGGCGGATCGATTTGCTGCCGCGGGGAAAGGACGCGCCCCGATTTCTGCGCAACGCGAGCATCACGGGACACCAATCGGCGATCCGGGAGATCCGGCTGCTGCTGCCACACGGCTATTGGGACGTGTTGACCCTGAGCGGCGAATGAGCGTCACGCGGTCCCGCCGCCGCATCCCATTGGCCGCCGCGGTTATCGTAAGTCTCCTGCTGGCCGCCCTGGCGTTCTCCCAGGTCCGGTTCCGCGCGAGCATGAGCGATTTTGTTCCAGCCGGAGATAGTGCCGCCGCACGGTTGATGCGCGCGGAAATCAGTACCGGCACCGCCATGACCCTGATCATGGCCGGGATCGAAGGCAAAGACCCCGCCGAACTGGCGCGTATCTGCGACGCGCTCGCGGCGGGGTTACGCCAGAGCGGACAGTTCGCATTCGTCGCCAATGGACGCGACCTGATCGGCGACGCCGAGCTGGACTGGCTGTTCCGTCACCGTTACTTACTCTCTCCCTCCGTCACCGCGGAGGGGTTCGAAACCGCGGCCCTGCGGCATGCTTTCGAGCGGTTGCTCACCGGTCTCCAGGGTTCCGCCGCGCCGTTGCTCACGCGGTACGGCTTCGCCGACCCGACCGGCGCATTCCTGGGCCTCGTCCTGGCCGCGCGCGGCGCCGGCGATGTGCAAACCCGTCATGGTGTCTGGTTCGCGCCGCCCCGCCCGGACAGGCCAGACCGGGCACTGTTGATCGCGCGTATGAGGGTGGGTGGGCTCGACGTCGAGGCGCAGGACATGGCGATCGCGTCGGTTCATGCCGCCTTCGCCGCCGCGCGGCCGGGCGAAACCCGCCTCCTGCTGTCAGGACCGGCCGTGCATGCGCACGACGCCGCCCATGCGATCCGGAGTGACGTGACGCTGCTGTCGATCGTATCCGGCCTGCTGATCGCCGCTTTGCTGGTTTGGCGGTTCCGGTCTCTTTGGGTAATCGCGGCGATCATGGTCCCGATCGTGCTCAGCGTCTCCGCCGCCGCGTTGGCCGTGCAACTGACCTTTGGTTTCGTGCACGGGATAACGCTCGGCTTCGGCATGACAATGCTGGGGGTCACCGTGGACTACCCTGTCCTGCTGATCGGACACCGTAAGCGTGGCGAACAGGCGCCGGACACGTTGCGCCGCATAGGCGCGGCGTTCAACCTCGCGGTGATGACGGCGGCTTTGGGGCTCACCGGGATGATTTTTTCAAGCTTCCCTGGTCTGAGCCAGCTTGGTCTGTTTTCCGTCGTGGGCGTTCTGACCGCGGCCGCGGTCACGCGCTGGATCCTGCCGTCCTTGATCGCCGCCGCCGATCTCGCCCCGGTCTCAGCCGGGGATCCCGCGGTTTTGCGCCGGCTGGAGAAGATGCGCTCCTGGCGTCTCGCCGCGCTGCCTTTGGTCGCGGGCGCCGCGGCTATCTCGCTTCTGGGCGGCGCCCCGCCCCCTGAGCGCGACATCGCCGCGCTCAGCCCGGTGCCGCAAGCGGCCCGGACGCTCGACGCCAGTCTCCGCGCCGATCTGGGGGTTCCCGACACCGGGCCCCTGCTCATCGTTCAAGGGCCGAGCGCCGAGAGCGTTCTGCGGCGCGAGGAGGAACTGGCGCCGCGCATCGCCACGCTGGCCAGGCAAGGAATTCTCGCTGGAATCGAGGCCGCGAACCTCCTGCTTCCGAGCATCGCGACCCAACAGGCACGCCGCGCCATGCTGCCAGCCAAGGAGGCTCTGACGACCAGGGTCTCGGATTCCATTCAGGGCTTGCCATTCAAATCTGACGCATTCGATCCGTTCATTGGCGATATGGCGGCGGCGCGCGACATGCCACCGCTCCGGCCCGAGGATATCGACAGCCCAATTCTCCGGGAACGTCTCGCGCCGCTTTTGTTCGAGCGGGAAGGCGTTTGGTACGGGCTCATTGTGCCGCGCGGCGTTTCCGATCCGGCCAGGCTGGCCGCCGCGCTACCGGACGCGGACGGCCTGGTCTGGTTGAACATGCGCGCGGAGGCCGATTTCATGCTGGTCCACGCGACAACCCAGGCGTGGCGTTGGCTGGCGGGGGGCGGGGCGGCGGCGTTCGTGGCATTGGCGATTTCGTTGCGGGACTGGCGGCGCGTCGCGCGGGTCGCAGGCGCCGTTGGCGCGGCGTTGCTCCTCACCTTCGCGATCCTCGGCCTGTCCGGCGCGCGGCTTTCCCTGCTGCACATCGTCGCGCTCCAGCTGGTCGCCGGAGTCGGCCTGAACTACGCCCTGTTCTTCGCCCGCCGCCAACTCGACGACGAAGAGCGATCCCGGACCCTGCGCACCCTTGTCACCTGCAACGTCATGAGTCTGCTCACGTTCGGTCTGCTGGCGTTCTGCCGGACGCCCCTGCTTCGCGAAATCGGGGTCACCACGGCGATTGGGGTTGTCTCCGCGATGTTTTTCGCGTTCCTTTTCGCGGGCGAGGCAAGGCCCGCCGTGAAAGTGGAGCGTTGATGCGGCCTTTGGCGATCCGTGCCCTCTCCGCCATCAGTGCCATCGGGCGCGGCGCGGAGCCTATGTTCGACGCGCTGAGCAACCGGCGAGGCGGACTGTCGCCATGCGATTTCGCCGGTGTCACGTCAGGGTGGATCGGCCGTGTCCCGGGCGTGGAGTCGCACGCCGTGCCACCGCGCCTCGCCCATTTCGACTGCCGTAACAACAGGCTCGCCGATATGGCGCTCCATACCGATGGCTTCGCGGCCAGGGTCGCGGAAGCGCGCGCGAGGCTTGGCGCGGACCGGATCGGTGTGGTTGTCGGCACGAGTACGTCGGGTGTCGGCGCGCTGGAAGACGCGTATGTCGCGCGCGACCCGGTCAGCGGCGCGCTCCCGCCGGATTTCGACTTCGTCCATACGCACGATTTGTCTTCGCTCGCGTCCTATGTGCGCGAGGCTCTCGATCTGGCCGGCCCGGCGCTGACCGTGTCCGCGGCCTGCGCGTCCAGCGCGCGATGTTTTGTCGACGCGGCGCATTTCATCGAGACTGGTGTGTGCGACGCGGTTGTCGTTGGCGGCGCCGACAGTCTCTGCGGCATGACACTCCGCGGTTTCGCCTCGCTTGGTCTTGTGTCGCCGCGCGCCTGCCGCCCTTGCGACACGGCCCGCGACGGAGTGTCGATTGGCGAGGCCGCCGGATTTGCCCTGCTGGAACCGTTGTGGACCAACTCCGGACGGACCGCCGTGCCGGGTCTCGCGGTGTTGGGCACCGGCAGTAGCAGCGACGCGCACCATATGTCGGCCCCGCACCCCGAGGCGCTTGGCGCGGTGCTGGCGATGCGGGCCGCGCTGGCGGACGCGGGACTCGCTCCCGAGGCGATCGATTACGTGAACCTGCACGGCACCGGCACGCGGGCGAACGACGCGATGGAAGACCGTGCCGTCATGACGGTGTTCGGCTCAGGGGTACCGGGCAGCGCCACCAAAGGCTGGACTGGTCATACAATGGGCAGTTCGGGCATCCTGGAGCTGGCTATTTCCGCGTTATGCATCGAACACGACATGGTGCCCGGTTGCCTCGCCGTGGATGAGGTCGACCCGTCCTTCGAGGCACTCGTCGTGACCGTGAACGAACATCGGACGGTGCGCCGCGTCATCAGCAATTCCTTCGGTTTCGGCGGCATCAATTGCAGCCTGATCCTGGGCCGGACATCTTGATCCGGGTGAACGTCCTTGGCGTCTCCGTCCTCGGACCGGGTCTGCCCGGATGGGTGGACTCGGTGCCCATTCTGACCGGAGTCCAGGACTGGACGTATGCCGAAGCCATCCCGCCGCCTCCCGCGCTGTTACCCGCCAATGAACGCCGGCGCGCGGGATTGCTGATCCGCCTCGCGATGGCGGTCGCTGAGGAGGCCGTGGCGATGGCTGGTATTCCGCTCAATGTTCCGCGTGGCGTGTTCGCCTGTTCCAACGGCGATGGCGTCGTGCTGGACGCGATTTTGCGGTCCATGGCCGCTCCGGAGGGTCAGATATCGCCCACGCTGTTCCATAACTCGGTCCATAATGCGGTCGCCGCGAACTGGATGATCGGTGTCGGGTCGATGCGCCCGGCGACCAGCATCGGAATGCATGACGACACGTTCGCGGCCGGTTTGCTGAAAGCCGCGGCCGAGGCGGCCCATGAAGGCGAAATGCTCCTGTTTTGCACCTACGACGCGCCGATGCCGGAACCTCTCAACGCGAAGCGGGTGACAGCGTTCCCGTTCGCGGTGGCGCTCGTCATGGCTCCCGCTGACGTTCCCTCCGGGGAGGCGCGGCCTCCGCTCGCGCGTCTGACATTGCGCTATGCCGGGGGACGCTCCGAGCCGGAGGCATGGTTTCCGAAAATGCCAGGCCCGCGGTCCCTCGTCACCGGGAACCCAGCGGCCCGCGGTCTCCGGTTGCTTGAAGCCATCGCGAGCGGATCGGCGGATCGGTTCGCGCTGCCACTGGCGGGCGGGCGCGTCGAAGTCGAGGTAACGCCGTGATCGGGGCAACGGAACGCGACACTTCTGGGAATCGCCATTTGGACATCCGGCACGCGGAGATCGAGCGTCTCGTGCCCCAGAAGGGCGCGATGTGTCTGCTGGACAGCGTGCTGGAGTACTCGGCGGACGGCATTGCCTGCGGTGCCGTGTCGCATCTCGATCCCGCGAACCCGCTGATCTGGAACGGCCGTCTGGGGATCTGTGCGGTTGCGAGTATGGGATGCAGGCCGCCGCTTTGCATGGCGCGCTCCACGCTCCGGGCGTGACTTCAGGCGGCGCGCGGGGACGCATCGCCTCATTGCGCGTGACGGCCGCGGCGGTGGAGCGCCTCGACGATCCAGCGATTGGCGTTCTGACCGTGATCGCGCGGCGAAAGGCGGCGGCCCTGGGCGGATTACTGTACGATTTCGAACTGCGGGCCGAGGACGGTCGTGAACTCCTGCGCGGCACCGGCACGGTCGCCCTGCTTCCATCGGAGCCCGCGCGATGATCCGGGCGCTCGTCACCGGCGGCGCGAGCCCGATCGGCGCGGCGATCTGCCGGCGGCTCGCCGTGGCGGGCATGCACATCGTGGTGCACTCCCATACTGGCCCGGAACGCGCGGCCGGTCTGGTCCGGTCGCTGATCGATGCTGGTTCTTCAGCGGAAACGATATGTTGCGATCTCGGCGATTTCGAGGCGACGGCGCGCGTGCTCGCGCCCGTTCTGGAGTCCGGACCGCTTCAGGTGATCGTGCATAATGCGGGCGTGCATGACGATGTTCCACTGGCGGGGATGAGCGAGCGGCAATGGCGGGACGTGATCGCGGTTTCGCTCGACGGGTTTTTCGCGGTCACAAGGCCAGGTTTGTTGCCGATGATGGCGACGCGGTGGGGACGCATCATCGCCATCTCCTCGGTCTCGGCGATCATGGGCAATCGCGGCCAGGTCAACTATGCCGCCGCGAAGGCCGGACTGATCGGCGCCGTGCGGTCGCTGGCGCGCGAGGTCGCGAGCCGCGGCGTGACGGTGAATACCGTCGCGCCCGGTCTCATTGCGTCGCCGGCCCTGGACGCGGTCCTCGACGCGCGCCGGATCGCCGAACTCGTGCCGATGCGCCGCGCCGGAACACCCGAGGAAGTCGCCGACCTCGTGGATTTTCTTGCCTCGCCGCGGGCGGCATATATCACCGGGCAGACCATTTCGATTAACGGAGGGATCGCATGAACGCGCCTGTTGGAGACCGGCCCGCCATGGACGAGGTTGAAAACTGCGACGTGCTGGTGATCGGCGGCGGACCCGCCGGATCGACCGCCGCGGCGCTGCTTGCGCGTTCCGGGCACGACGTTCTGGTGCTCGAAAAGGAGGCGCATCCGCGCTTCCATATCGGCGAGTCGCTGTTGCCTCAGAATCTCGAGATATTTGAACGGCTCGGCGTCCAGGACCAGGTGCGGGCGCTTGGGGTCTTCAAACCCGGCGCGGAGTTTGTGTCCGACGAAGATGGGCGAAGCAGCGCTTTTTCGTTCGCCGACGCGCTGGGAACCGGGCCCCGCCACGCTTATCAGGTCAAGCGCTCGGACTTCGACACGATGTTGTTCGCGCACGCCCGCAAGCTTGGCGCGCGCGCGTTGGAGCAGATCCGGGTCACCGATCTCGGGCCGATGGGCCAGGATGGCCGGCTGCCGGTTGCCGCGGTCGATGCCGGAGGTAACAGCCGCCGTTTCGCGGCGCGTTTTGTCCTGGATGCGACGGGCCGGGACAGCTTCCTTGCCACGCGGCTGCGCATCAAGAACTCGAACAAGCACAACAACACCGCGGCGGTTTACGCGCATTTCCGTGGCGTCGTGCCGCGAAGCCCGGACAAGGAGGGTTACATTACCGTGCATCTGGTGGAGGATGGCTGGTTCTGGTCGATCCCTTTGCCGGACGGTGTGACGAGCATTGGTTTCGTCGGTAACCAATCCGCCTTCAAGGGCCGCACCGGTGGCACGGAGGCAATGCTCGAAGCCCGCATCGCGGCGAGCGCCTCGCTGTCGGAGCGTCTGGCGGGAGCGGAGCGCGTCACCGGAGTGATGAGCGCGGGCAACTACTCGTATCGCGCCAGCACGAACGCGGGCGACGGTTACATGATGATTGGCGACGCCTTCGCCTTCATCGATCCGGTCTTTTCCAGCGGCGTTCTGCTCGCGATGACCTCGGCTGAGATTGGAGCCAATGTCGCCTCCACCTGGCTGAAGGACCCCCCCCGCGCGCGGGCACTCGCCCGCCGTGGCCGCCGGGAGTTGATCGGCCAGATGAATCGGCTGGGATGGCTGATCTACCGGATCAACCATCCGGTGATGCGCGATTTGTTTCTCAACCCCGGCAACAAGTTGCGCATGCGTGACGCCATCATCGCCTTGCTCGCGGGGAACATTGGATTTCGGCCGGGCGCCGTCGTGCCGGTGCTGGCGTTCAAGACGGTCTTTCATTTGCTGAGCCTCTACCGGCGGCTGTTCGGGCCGCCGCGCTCACCGGTCGTGACAGCCGCCGAGTGAAGCCCGCGCGCTCCATCGTCATGGCCCGGACGAGCCGCATGTGCATCAGGATAACGGAGGACCGGCGACGGATATTCTCTTTTCATCGTCATGGCCCGGCTCGTCCGGGCCACCGGTCGCGGCATGGTGCTGGTATAGGTGGCCCGGACACGCCGGGCCATGACGATAGAGTGGGCGGCTCGTCGATCTTTATGCGCGTTGGCATGAGACCGGGACACCCAGGCGAGCACCGTCAGGAAATTCGTTTGGCCATGCGATCGTTACGGGTCACCCGCGCGAATGTCCGGCCAACGATATACCAATGAATCAGCAACGCTTCCGAGGGAAGCCGGACCAGAACGCGGGCCGCGGCGCGAAATCCACGATCCGATGGCTCTGGGCGGACCGTCAGACCGAGGCCGCGGGCCAGCAGACACGCGCGCGCCATGTGAAAGCGGCTGGTGACGAGCATGATCGCGCCGTCATGGTTCGCCGACCCATGGCGGTAGAACCACAGATTTTCCAGCGTGTGACGCGAACGCCGCTCACATTGGATCCGTTCCGCGGAGACATCGCGATGCCTGACCAGGTAGTCCTTGCCCATATCGGCTTCGCTCGAGAAGCCGGGCCGTGTCACGCCCCCGAGCACGATGATATCTGCCTCGCCCGCGCGGACGAGCAATGCGGCGCCATGATCCAGCCGCTCCCGGAATTCAGAGCCCGGGAGACCGTCCCGGGAAAGCTGAACGCCGAGGACGACGATCGGCGCACTGGCCGGAAGCGTTTGCGGACTCCTTGCCGTGTCGCGCGCCACGCGCAGCATCGCGAGCGCATAGGTGAGCCCGCCCGTCGCGGCGATCAGCAGGCCGGACAGCGCGAGCATCGCGAGACCGTCGCGTCCGATATCGATCTGCTCCGCATCATCCTCGGATCGGCGCCGCCATGACACTCTCACCGTGGATGCTCGCGTTCAGCCGCGCGGTGGGCTCGAACCGGAGTTATCGCCGCGCGAACGCGGGCGTCACGCGTCCCGGTCGAACGCCGCGCCGCGCCGTTCACCAGAGCAATTTTCGATCTGGTTAAATCGGGCCACCCCTTCCTCGTCATGGCCCGGCTGGTCCGGGCCACCTGCTCCGGCACAGTGCCGCGACCGGTGGCCCGGACAAGCCGGGCCATGACGATTTGGAGAATGCCGGTCCGACGCGGCCGGATCGCAAAATATGTAATATCATAATATATGCAAATCATGATCCGGATATCATCCGTTCCATCGCACCCAACAGCGCGTTGAGGTCGTTGCCATTCTGCCGCAGATACGACGAAAAATCGCTGCGCAGTGTCACCCGCAAACTGATCCCCTCCGCCGTCACATCCACGATCCTGGGCCCTCCCGACGTGAACGAGACGCGCCAGATGACCCGCACGGGCGCATCTTTTTCAGATCGTACTGTTGTCGGAACCTCGTAATCGTCGCCCACCGGATTGGCATTCCCGATGTTCACGTTCGAGCCGCTGCCCCGATAAGCGCCAAGGCGATTCAGAACGTTCAGCAGAATGACCGTCTCGAACAGCGTCAGATAGCGCCGCCGCCACGCCTGATCCCCCTGGCTCCAGAACCGGCCGGCGCAGAAGCGGGCAACGTCCGGCAGATCGACAACACGATCGAGGAACGACTTCAGGGCGGCGCGGCGGGCGTCCGGAGCGTTCTCCGGGCGAGCGATCTTCCCAAGTTCAATGCCAGTCTCCCGGATGAACGCGCTGGCGCGCGCGGCCTCGTCAGCCGCACGGGCGATCGATGGCGGAACCGTCGAGGCGAGGCAAACGAGAATGAAAGCCCGCCGGTCATTCATGGACGGAGCAGCCGGGGAAGGGGCCGAACGTACGACATTTCCGTTCCATGGATCATCAGTCAATCATAACCATTACCAAGGATGTCGTTCGCGCGGATCTGGCACGGAGCCGAAACGCGGTCAGAGATCGGCGTTCGACGGAATGTTCTCCGGCTTCACCGTCATCGCCAGCAATCCGTCGCGGATCCACCCGCCAATCTGCCGTGTCCCGCGGTTGAATTCGATCCAACTGTTGAGGAAATCGCGCCAGCGCCGATCCGGTTCCTGCTGAATGCCCATGGAGCTTGGCAACGCGACGTAAGGTTGCTGCAACAGCGTCACCTGCTCGAGCATTGGAGCCTTGGCGCTGACGCCAAGCGCCTGGATCAGTGCGTATATGATGCAATCCGCCCGGCCGGCCTGCATCTGAAGAACCGCGTCATCGCCCGCCTTGACACTGACCACCGTGGCCTTTGGCGCGAACCGCGCCAGCAGGTTGTCCGACAGCGCCCCGATCAGGGAGACACAGCGAATTTCGGGCTTGTTCAGATCCTCCCAGGTCTTCGGCGCGAAGCCCTTGCGCGCCACGTAGCCGAACGGGTGCAGATAATATGGCTGCGTGAAGCCAATCGCCAACGCACGTTGCGGCGTCGGATTGAGCGCGAACGCGAGGTCGATCTTGTTCGACTGCAAATCGAGCACCGAGTTGGAATAAGTCGACTCCAGGTATTCGAGTTTCGCATTCAGCGCGCCGGCGATGCTTTTCGCCATGTCGATCGCCACGCCGTGCCAGGTGCCGGCCGCGAGGTCCTTGCGAAAGAATGGCTGCTCGCCCGGCAGCGCCGCGATGCGCAAAACGCCAGTGCGCCGCACGCGATCGAACGTCGATTCACTGGATTGCCCAGGGGATGGCCCGGGGGATTGTGGGGCGGTTTGCGCGGAGGCGGAACCGATGGCGAAGGCCGCGGCCCCCACGCCAAGCGCGCCTGCACCCACCTTTAACCCCAACGAGCGTCGTGTTGTCATGCGAGCCTCCTGAGTTTTTCCGGGTCACGTTCAATCGGTGTAGCGGCGCGGCTTCAACCCGCCGTGGAACCACTCCACCAGCGTAATGATATCGTACACCGGGACCCCAAACCGGCGTTCGATGGCCGCCGAATAAGGTGGAAGGTTCGTACACTCGCTGACGATAGCGCCGATATTGTCGTTCCGGGTCAGCAACTCTTCCGCCATGCCGAGCACCTCGCTCTCCTGTGCATCGCGGTCCACGACGGGCTGCCCGGTCCGATTGTTATAGCGGAACACACCGTTCGGCGGCATGCCAGCCACCGGCAGGCCCGGAGTCACGCCGACCGAGCGGAAATGGTCCTCGGTCAGCGCCGCCTTGTCCGCCGTCAGCACGCCGACGCGTTTGCCCTTTGGTAAAAGGCTCTGCACCAGCGGGATTTGCAGCAGGGAAGATGTGGCGATGGGCACGCTGCAATACGCGTTCAGTTCCTGGTGAAGGCAGGCGAGAAAACCGCAGCTCGTGGTGATGCCGTCCACGCCAAGTGCGATCAGGTCGTCGGCGGCGGCCTTGAACAGGTCCAGCATGCCGTCGGCCTTCGGTTTGACGATCCGGTCCGGGGTCGCGCCGCGCACAACGGCGTATTGCACCGGAAATCGGAATGTCGGCGCGTAGCCGATGTCGCCTGGCACACGCTGGAACCCGGTATCGAGGATCATGATGCCGATGGTCACACCATGCACCGGCTGGCTTTGGCGCGGTCGGACGCGGAATGGCGTATCTGGCATCGCGATCTCCTTCAGGCGCCGGGTGAATTTCGGCGATAAGCGAAACGAGAGGCGAACGCCGCCCCGCGTCATCCGAGATCCCTGGATCAAGGCCGGCGAGACGACCGGGGATCGACATGCCGCGACGGATCGGTGGGTCAAGCCCATGAGCCTGATGATAGCGATGGTCTGGCTCTTATCAAGTCAAAGCAAGGTTTTACCACGGAGAACGCGGAGGACGGCGGAGATTCACGGAGCGGAAACCCACAGCAACGGGGCGCTTCACGCGGGCGTTCGATCAAACACCCGTGCGGCGCACCCGATTTTCTCTTCCGTGAATCTCCGCCGTCCTCCGTGTTCTCCGTGGTAAAATTTTACTTGCCTGTCGTGCCGCGACGGTCACGGACGTCATCGACGAAGCCGCGAGACAATATGTGTACGCAGTCGTGAGCCCCCCCCGGGAGAACGGCCAGGGCGAACGTCCAGTGGCAGCTATCATCGCGCGTCACCCTGCCCGTCACGTGCCCACATCAAGCGCGGCCAGTTCGCCCAGAGTGAGCGGCCTGGTGGGGAACCGGGTGCGATATGGCTCGATCTGCTCAAGCGGCACGCCGCGCGCGTCCGCCATCACCTCGGCGGCCGTGGCGCCGCACATCCGGCCCTGACACGGTCCCATCCCGCAACGGGTAAACGCTTTGAGCTGATTGAGGCCGAGCGCGCCAATCTTCGCCGCCTGGCGGATTTGGCCCGCGGTCACTTCCTCGCAACGGCAGACCATCGTGTTGTCGTCCAGGCTCGGCGCGCGCGGCGCATAGAGCGCGTCGAGGAACGGCCGCGATGCCAAGTAGCGGGCGCGCGCGGCGCGCAGTGGCTCCGCCGCGGTATCGCGCGAGGCAGCATCGATGCGGCCAAGCGCGCTAGCCGCGCCAAGCGCCGCCAACCTGCCCGCGCAGGCAGCGGCGAGCGCTCCGCCGACCCCGGCGCCGTCACCCGCGACGAGCAGTCTGGGGTTGCTCGTGACCCCCCACGCGTCGGTCACCGGTTTCCAGCAACGCTGCGCCTCGTCCCATTCATGTGCGCAGCCTAACGCGCGAGTGATTTGGACGGACGGCATCACCCCATCGTGCAATAACAACAGGTCGGCTGGCTCGCTCCGATCCTGTCCGCCCGCACGGAAGCGAATGCGGCTCAGCGCGCCATCCCCCTCCGCCCGCAAATCGCTGGCCCTGATCCACTTCACGCCCGCGCGGGCGATTTCCCATCGCCACGCCAAGCCCTTGCGCAGATCGGCGAACGCGGGCAGCGCGCCCGGGAGATGGCGGAGCGCAGGCAGCACCGCTCCGCGATCGGAGAGGTCCAGGATTCCCGCCAGACGTCCGCCCGCCCGCAATGCCTGCACCGCGTACAGCATCAGCAAAGGCCCCTGACCCGCGATCCAGCACGCTCCAGACGGCACCAGTCCGGAGGTTTTCAGCGCGATCTGCGCCGCGCCCACGGTCATTACCCCTGGCAGCGTCCAGCCCGGGATAGCCAACGGCCGCTCCGTTGTCCCGGTGGCCAACAGCACAAAGCCTCCGCGAGCCGAATGCGTCGTGCGATCGTCGCTCCAGAAGACCGTGCCATCCGGGTCGATGGCCCAGACCGAGGCCCGCCAACGCGCGTCGGCGCCAGAGGCGCGGAACTCCCCCAACGTTCGCAGCGCGGCGGTATCGTCCGCGTCTTTGGCGCCGCGCGCCTCCAACGCCTGCCAGATCCGGCCACCAGGCGCGCCGTTCTCATCAAGCAGCAGCACCGCCAGGCCGCGCGCCCGCCCCTCGATCGCCGCCGACACCCCCGCTGGGCCGGCCCCGACGATGATCAGGTCCGGGGTCATGGGCACGGCGTTTGCTCGAACCGGTGAAGTGCCGGGGTTTCACCCCGGACCCCGACCAAGAGGCGCTGCCTCTTGGAACTCCGCCAAGGGCACCGGCCCTTGGGACCGGT
Organism: Acetobacteraceae bacterium; assembly: GCA_009693865.1. GTDB lineage: Bacteria > Pseudomonadota > Alphaproteobacteria > Acetobacterales > Acetobacteraceae > Rhodopila. The sequence goes on from SHWL01000052.1 coordinate 20,307, forward strand.
TAATTTGGTTGGGAGTGGGAGGGGGCCAACTCGTTTGTTGCAACGTCCGAGCAGGCCCCCTCCCACTCCCAACCAATGAATGGATTGCAAAGGCAATGCCTTTGCCGGAGGTTCAGGAGGCGGCGCCTCCTGGCGGGTCCAAGGGCGGAGCCCTTGCGCCTCATCGGGTTCGACCGATCGCCCAGTGTTCACGCCCCGGTTCCCAAACCACGCGCGCCGTTCTGGCGTTCGACGCGCATTCCGTCGCGCACCGCGGTCATGCAGGTTTGCACGCTGGCGCGGCCATCCACGACCGCCAGACACTCGAAACAGGCGCCCATCATGCAAAAGGGACCTCGCGAGGCACCCGACACCGGGGTCTGGCGCGTGACCTGGATGCCGTTGGCGAGCAAAGCGGCCGCGACGCTGTCGCCTTCCCGGGCCGCGATGGTCCGGCCCTCGAACGTCAGGGTCAGCGAACCGTTGTCAGGCCGTGTGAACATCGAACCGATCCGGATGCAAATCCGCCACGTTGTCCGGCAACCTGCCAGCCAGGATCGCCTCTGCCAAGGGACCGGCATGGGCGGCGCACAGCGTGACGCCCGAGTGGCACACGGCCACGTAGGCACCCGGATGCGACGGCGATTGCTGGTAGATCGGAAACCCGTCCGGGGTCATCGGCCTTATGCCGGCCCAACCGCGGACGATCCGGGCGGCTGACAGCGCCGGGATCACCGCGGCGGCGCGTGACGCCATGCGGGCCAGATCGGCGACGGAGGTTGCGGGCACGGACTCGCCTTCCTCCATCGTGGTGCCGATCTGCACCACGCCCTCCCGGATCTGGCGCACGCCGGAACCTGGGATCGGCAGCATCGGCGCCAGCCGCTCGGTCACGATCATCTGCCCGCGGACGGGATGCACCGGCGCGTGCAGTCCCACCATCGGCGCGAGTGTTGGAATCCCCAACCCGCAGGCCACGACCACCTTGTCCGCATGCACGGTGTCGCGGTCCGAGACAATCGCGAAACCGCCGCCGTCCGTGGTGATCCGCCCCACCGTCCGCTCCGGCAGGTGAACGCCACCGGCGGCGAGGAAGCCCGTGTACAATGCCCGCAACAAAGGCAGCGCGTTCACGTCGCAATCCTCCGGCGAGTACGTCGCCCCGGCCACGCGCTCGCCCAGACGCACATCCGGCAGCATGGCTTCGAGTTCGCGCCTGTCGACCAGATGCACCGGCGACGCGGGCCCGCCAATTTGATTGTGCATGCGATGCAACAACGCGCGGCGGGTTTCGAGTTCCTCCTCGCCCAGGCAGAAGGCGAGCACGCCGCGTTGGCGGAAGCCGATGTCGCGGCCGGAGACAGATGCCATGGCCTCAGCGAAGGTGGGCCACAAGCTGATGCTGTGGCGGGTCCACGCCGCGTAAGCCGGCATGCCCTCGCCCTTGCCCTGACTGTAAATCAGACCGGCGTTGGCCCGCGCCGCGCGCAACGACAGGTCGCCCTGATCCACGAGCGCGGTGCGCGCGCCTCGGGCAGCACAGCCATAGGCGATGGCGGTGCCGACCATGCCACCACCGATGACCGCGACGTCGTATGTCATTCGGGTGTGGCCCGGGCTCCCGTCAGGCAAGTTGTTTCTTGAAGAAGGCGATCGTTCGCTCCCAGGACAGCTTCGCCGCCGCCTCCTGGTGCCGCGGCGTCGAGTTGTTGTGAAATCCGTGCTGGGTGCCGGGATATTTGTGCATCTCATGCGGCACGTTGTTTGCCTTCAGGGCCGCCTCGTAGGCCGGCCACAGCGAGTTGATGCGCTCGTCGTTCTCAGCATACTGGATCAGCAGCGGAGCCTTGATGGCGGGCACGGAAGCCGTCTCGGCTGCCGCGCCGTAATACGGAACGCCCGCTTTCAGATCGGCGCCAAGCGTGACGGCCAGGAAGTTGGTCGTGCTGCCGCCCCAGCAGAAGCCGGTGGCCCCGAGCTTGCCGGAGGACAGCGCGTGCGCTTTCAAATAGCGCGCGCCGTTGACCATGTCCGTGCGCAGCTTGCCCTGGTCGAGACCGGCCTGAAGTGTCCGGCCGTCATCGTCGTTGCCCGGGTACCCGCCGACCGGCGACAACCCATCGGGCGCAAGCGCCAGAAACCCCTCGGTCGCGACCCGGCGGGCCACATCCTCGACATACGGATTGAGCCCGCGGTTCTCGTGGATGACGAGGACAGAGGGGAACGGTCCGGTGCCTTTTGGCTGCACGAGATATCCGCGCATGGTGCCGGATGTGCCGCCCGGCGAAGGATAGGTCACATAGCTGGCCTTGATCCGCTCATCGGTAAACGAAATCGTCTGAGCCTGGGCGTAACGAGGCAACAGCGCCTGCGCCATGGCCAGACCGCCGACGGTGACCGCGGCGGCGCCTTGCAGGAACGCGCGGCGGTCGATCCGCCCGTGGCAGTATTCGTCGTAGAGATCGAACACGCGCTGGTCGATCTCGATTTGGGTCAACGCCTGAGGGGCTTCCGGCACAAGGGACGGCGAATCCGCGTTCCACTGGTTGGTCATTGTCGGGCCGCCTCCGCTGAAGCCCGCAGTGTGGCATGGAGTTCGGCTGGCGAAAACGATGTGCCCGCGGACGGGCTGTCCGATTGAAAATACAGGCATCCCCGCGCCGTCCCAACCTGCCGCCGCCGCCCGGGACGGGGCAAGGAGATCGGCGTGAAGAACCTCCGTGCGCCCTCCATCGTCCTCCGTGATCTCCGTACGAGACCGCTTTCTTGAACTGAACGCGGTGGCAACCGGCAAAGCAAGAATCTCGCACGGAGATCACGGAGGACGATGGAGGGCGCACGGAGTTTGTTTACAGGTCGCGCGATGAAACATTGGCGGCCCTCGTTCTGACGGAGGGCGTGATGCCCAGGGGACCATGACGACAATCGAGGCAAAACCCATCGGTTCCACTGGGCCGTTCCTGACCCAGTACTCCCTGATACCCGGTCCCAATTGGCGCGAACGCGCCGCGTGACATCGATACCGTCCTTGACGCAACCGCCTCCAAACCCGCATGATGCACGGCATGACCCCCCACATGGCGAACGTTCACAGGCAGACGCGAATTATAGGCCCGGCCGCTCATTGAGCGCCGGGAGCCTTCTCGTCACCTGACCGCGGCACGCTCCGCCGCTCCGTTCGCCTGAGATGGAAATCCCCATGAACGATGCCCCGGTCGAGGCCCCTCGCGACTACCGCGACACGGTCTTTTTGCCCCAGACCTCATTTCCGATGCGCGGCGATTTGCCGAAGAAGGAGCCCGCGATCCTCGCCCGGTGGGAGACGATGGATCTGTGGGGGAAGATGCGTGAAGCCGCCAAGGGCCGGCCCATGTTCATCCTGCACGACGGCCCGCCTTACGCGAACGGCAACCTGCACATCGGCCACGCGCTGAACAAGATACTGAAGGACGTCATCAACCGCGCCCACCAGATGTCGGGCTTTGACGCCAACTACATCCCCGGCTGGGACTGTCACGGCCTGCCAATCGAGTGGCGGATCGAGGAACAATACCGCGCGAAGAAGAAGGACAAAGACGCCGTCCCGATCCTCGACTTCCGCGCCGAGTGCCGCGCCTACGCGGACCATTGGATGGGCGTACAGGCCAAGGAATTCCGCCGCCTGGGCGTCGAAGGCGCCTGGCGCGAGCGTTACGCCACCATGGATCTCGCGTCCGAGGGCGCGATTGCTCATGAAATCCTGAAATTCCTGTTGAATGGCGCGCTGTTCCGCGGCCTGCGGCCGGTCATGTGGTCGCCGGTGGAAAAAACCGCGCTGGCCGAGGCGGAGATCGAATACCACGACCACACCAGCACGACGATCTGGGTGCGTTTCCCGATCGTTCGGACCGCGATCCGGGAACTCGAAGGCGCGTCGGTCGTGATCTGGACCACCACCCCCTGGACCATCCCCGGCAACCGCGCCGTCGCCGCCGGACCGGAGATCGACTACGCGCTGGTCTGCGTCGACAGGGTGAAGGAAGGCTCGCTGGCTCGTCCGCACGAGAAAATGCTGATCGCCTTGCCGCTGCTGCCGAAGGTCCTGGAGGACTCCGGCATCGTCCTCCACCACGTCATGCACGTCTACAAAGGCGACGCCTTGAAAGGCATCGTCTGCGCCCACCCGCTGCGGGGTAAGGGCTACGATCAGGACACGCCCTTGCTGATGGCGGATTTCGTTACCACCGACGCGGGCACCGGCTTCGTCCACATCGCCCCCGGCCATGGCGAGGACGATTTTCATCTCGGCCGCGCCAATAATCTGGACATCCCGGAAACCGTTGGCGACGACGGCACGTTTAACTCGTGGGTGCCGCTGTTCGCGGGCCATCATGTCTACAAAGCCGGCGATCCCGTCTGCGAGGCGCTGACCGCCGCGGGCAACCTGCTCGCCCGCGGCCAGATCAGGCATTCCTACCCGCATTCCTGGCGGTCCCGCGCGCCGTTGATCTTTCGCGCGACGCCGCAATGGTTCATCCGCATGGACGGGCCGGAGCGCATCCGGGAAAAAGCGTTGCAGGCGATCAGCGACACGCGCTTCGTCCCGGATCAGGGCCGTAACCGCATCGGCTCGATGGTCGCGGCGCGCCCCGACTGGTGCATCAGCCGCCAGCGCGCCTGGGGCGTGCCGATCCCGATCTTCGTGGCGCGCCAAAGCGGCGAACCGTTGCGCGACCCCGCCATTGTCGAACGGATCGTTGAGGCCTTCACGAAGGAAGGCGCCGACGCCTGGTATCAATCGCCGCCGTCGCGCTTCCTCGGCCCCGACCTGAACCCCGACGACTACGAGCAGGTCATGGACATTGTCGACGTCTGGTTCGAGTCCGGCTCGACCCACGCGTTCGTGCTGGAGGGACGCGGCCTGCCCTGGCCGGCCGATTTGTATCTGGAGGGCTCGGACCAGCATCGCGGGTGGTTCCATTCGTCCTTGCTGGAGTCTGTCGGTACCCGCGGTGTCGCGCCATTCAAGGCGGTTCTGACCCACGGCTTCGTCAACGACGAGGGCGGCCGCAAAATGTCCAAATCCCTGGGCAATATCACCGCGCCGGACGAGATCGCCGACAAGTACGGCGCCGATATTTTGCGGCTTTGGGTCATGATGTCCGACACCTCGGACGATCTGCGCATCGGCCCGGAGATCCTGAAACAGCAGTCCGAACTCTACCGCCGCCTGCGCAATACGCTGCGCTGGGTGCTTGGCTCGCTGGCCGGGTATACGGAGGCCGAGGCGGTGGCGGTCGCGGACATGCCGGAACTGGAACGGTATATCCTGCACCGGATGACCGGGCTGGATGCGAAAATCCGCGCCGCGGTGGAAAGCCACGACTGGACCGGCGTCTATCCGGAATTGCACAATTTCTGCGCCACCGACCTGTCGGCGTTTTATTTCGATATTCGCAAGGACACGGTCTATTGCGATGCGCCTGACAATCCGCGCCGCCGCGCCGCGCGGACGGTGCTGGACCATTTGCATCGCTGCCTCTGCGCGTGGCTCGCGCCGGTCCTTTGCTTCACTGCCGAGGAAGCCTGGACCGCGCGTTTCGGCGAACAGGACAGCGTGCATTTGCAACAGCTCCCAACCTTGCCGCATGAGTGGCGCGACGACCGGCTGGCGGCGAAATGGGAGCAGCTTCGAGCAATCCGCCGCCGCATCACCGTCCCGCTGGAGGAAGCCCGCCGCGCCAACACGATCGGCGCCTCGCTACAGGCGTTGGTGACGCTGAAACTTGCCGCCGACGAGGCGGAACTGCTCAGCCCAGAGGACTGGTCGGAACTCGCGATCGTGTCGGACACGCGCGTTGTCGCGGGTGTGGGAGACGACCTCGCGGAGATCGCGCTCGCGCCGGGCCGTAAATGCGACCGCTGCTGGAAAGTCCTGACTGAGGTCGGGTCGCGCGCCGCTCACCCAACCCTGTGCCTACGGTGCGCGGACGTGGTCGAAGCGGCATGACCTCCGCCATCGCCATCCGATTGGGCGCGATCGCGGCGTTCGTGGTACTGGCCGCGGATCAGGGCAGCAAATATTGGGTTCTGAACATCCTCGACCTGCCGGACCTGCGCCAGGTCGAGATACTGCCGGTGCTGAACCTGACCATGGTCTGGAACCAGGGCGTCACCTTCGGCCTGCTGAACGGCCTGGGTTCCTGGAGCCATCTTGCTTTGGCCGGGCTCGCGTTGGCCGTCGTGGTGATGCTTTGCTTCTGGTTGCGGAAAGCCGAGACCGCGCCCGCCGCCATCGCCATCGGTGCCATCGCCGGGGGCGCGGTGGGCAATGTGATCGACCGGCTGCGTCACGGCGCCGTGGTCGATTTCATCCACGCGCACCTGGGCGAGTGGTCGTGGTACGTGTTCAACGTCGCCGACGCCGCGATCGTGTGTGGCGTGGCGGTCCTCATCCTGGAAAGTCAGTTCCGGCGGCGTCCAAAGCAGCCGGATCAACCGGTGAAATCCGAGGCTTGACGCGGATATCCCACCAGCCAGGCGCATTTGGCGCTTGAAGCGGAGCGCCGGCTCCTGTCTGATCCGGCCCACGGTGCGCCTGTAGCTCAATTGGTCAGAGCCGGCGGCTCATAACCGCCTGGTTGTAGGTTCGAGTCCTACCGGGCGCACCAACCATCCAGTCCGAAACTGGTCGCGGGACAGCATTGTCCGGTAGGTTCTATCGAACCGGCATTCTCCAAATCGTCATGGCACGGCTTGTCCGCATGAGCGTCGGGACAACAAAGGACCGGAGACGGATATACCCTGCTCACGCAAGAATCCGAAAATCCGTGGGATCGATGATCCTGAAATTATCGGTGACCTCATCGCAGTAGGTCTGCCACTTTTCGGGCACCTCTTCGCGCAAGAAAGTCAGCATCGCGCGGCCGAAATCCGTGAAATTGG
>SHWL01000053.1 GCA_009693865.1 Acetobacteraceae bacterium
ATCGAAACCAATCTCGTTCTGGCGTGGCCGATGGGCCGGGCGCTGTGTGGCAGTAATCGGGCCGTCGCGCGCTACAACGAGAGTCAACGCGGAGCGGTGCCACCAACCTGCCAGTAAAATGCGGCCAAAAATGAGGGGAGTCTTGAGGGTCCAACCGCCTTGTGCACCTCGAGCGCCAGCCCGATCACCCGGTTGCTCAGCGCATGCTGCTCCATCGCGACGACCCTCCACGGTTCCTCGTGATTGTCGGTGATAAACATGAAGAGATCGTCAATCGGGCGGTAGTGACCAATAAAAAAGCGTCACGCCTTCGGCACGTTCTTCTCCAGGTCCGCCAACCAAACCGCCGCGTTCCCGTCCGACGGCGCGCGCCAATCGCCGCGCGGCGACAGCGACCCGCCGGCGGAAACTTTCGGCCCATTTGGCATCGCGCTGCGCTTGAACTGGCTGAACGCGAAATATCGTTGCAGGAATACCTCCATCCAATGGCGGATTGTCGCAAGATCGTATCCAATCCGCCGGTCTTCCCGGAAATGCGGCGGCCAGGCGCCTCGGGCGGGGTCTTCCCATGTGTGCAACGCCATGAACGCGATCTTGGACGGCGGGAACCCATAGCGTAACGTATAAAACAGCGTGAAATCCTGCAACGCGTAGGGGCCGATCTGCGCTTCGGTGCTTTGCGGCGTTTCGCCCTCGCCCGCGGGAATCAATTCGGGGGAGATTTCGGTGGACAGGATCGCATCCAGAGTCTCCAGCACTGGCACGGGGAATTTACCGGTTCCAATGGTCCAGCGGATCAGATGCTGGATCAGTGTTTTCGGCACCCCGGCGTTGACGTTGTAATGCGCCATCTGATCGCCGACGCCATAGGTACACCAACCCAGAGCCAGTTCGGAAAGATCGCCGGTTCCGATCACCATCCCGTTGTTATGATTCGCCAACCGGAACAGAAAATCCGTCCGCAGCCCGGCCTGCACATTCTCAAACGTGATGTCGTACTGCGGCTTTCCATCGGAGAACGGATGCCCGATATCCTTCAACATCTGCAACGCAACCGGCTTGATATCGAGTTCCGAAAACGTGGCGCCCAACGACTCCATCAACTTCAGCGCATTCGACTTCGTATGATCCGACGTCGCGAACCCCGGCATCGTATACGCGTAAATCCCGGTCCGCGGCAGTCCCAACAAGTCAAACGCCTGGGCGCACACAATCAACGCCTGCGTCGAATCCAATCCGCCGGACACGCCAATCATGACTCGTTTCAATCCCGTCGCGCGCAGCCGTTGCGCGAGTCCCGACACCTGGATGTTGTAAGCCTCGTAACAATCCTGATCCAACCGTGCCGCATCCGCCGGGACGAAGGGAAACCGCTCGATCCGCCGCCGCAGCCCCAGATCGGTCGAGGGCGGATCGATCCGGAACTCGATCGTCCGCCAACTCCGCGAAACGCGGCGCCGGTTGGTATCGAACGATCCCATCTGCAACCGTTCCTGCCGCAGCATGTCCAGATCGATGTCGGCGATGGCGGCCTGACCGTCGACAGGGAAACGTTCCGTCTCCGCCAGCGCCGCGCCATTTTCAAAAATCGAGGCTTGGCCATCCCAGGCGAGATCGGTTGTCGATTCGCCCGCTCCCGCGGCCGCGTACAGATACGCGGCGAGGCAACGGGCCGATTGCGATTGGCACAGCAACCGGCGGGTTTCCGCTTTGCCGATGGTGATGTTGCTGGCGGACAGATTGGTAAGAATGGTCGCGCCGGCCACCGCGGCCTCGCCCGAGGGTGGGTTGGGCACCCAGATGTCCTCGCAAATCTCCGCATGGACAACGAAATCGCGACGGTCGGTGGCGGCGAACAGCAGGTCGGTGCCGAAGGGGACGGTGCGTCCGGCGACCTGGATCGTGCCGCCGACCTGACCGTCGCCGCTGACGAAGTGGCGGGTTTCGTAAAACTCCCGGTAATTCGGCAGATGGATTTTCGGGATGACGCCCAGAAGCCGGCCGCGATGGATTGCCAACGCGCAGTTATACAAAGCACCCTGGTGACGCAGCGGCGCCCCGACCAACAGCATCGGCAGCAACAACGCGGAGGCGGAGACGATCGTCCCGACCGCGTCCTCCACCGCGTCCAGCAGCGTGGTCTGCTGCAACAGATCGCCGATGGAATAGCCGGACACGCCAAGCTCGGGGAACACGGCCAATGCGACGCCCTGGTCATGGCAGGACCGCGCCATGTCCAGGATCGAGCCGGCGTTGGAAGCGGGATCGGCCAAAGCGGTCCGGGTCGTGCAGGCGGCGACGCGCGCGAACCCATGACGGTAGAGGGATCGAAAGCTCATGATCCCCGGACCATGGCACGAGGCGCGCGGTTTCGCCCAGAGGGCGAAATATGCCCGGGGAGTTGGGAAAGGACCAGGTGGAAACAGCCCAGGAAATGCATCGGGAGAGGGAAATTGTTGAAACCGGACACGCGGAGCGTGTATGGTCGGGCTGTCTTGGACGGAGCAGGCTCGCGATCCAAGCCTTGCCTTTGCTCTCGCCAACGAATCGGATCGCCGTCTCCGCCCTGGCCCCAATTGGAGGAGGACGGACCATGACGATCGCGGCGATTCTCAAGCACAAAGGCCACGCCATCATCACGGTGGAGGCGACGGCGACGGTTCCTGACGTCTCGGCCTGTCTCACGGAAAACCGCATCGGCGCCGTCCTCGTCATGGATCGCGCCGACCAGATCCTGGGCATTGTAAGCGAGCGGGATATCGTTCGCTCCATCGCCGCGAATGGGGCGCGGACACTGGAAATGACGGCGGGCCAGTTGATGACCCGCGCGGTCCATCTGGCACACCCCGAGATGACGGTCGAGGAAGCGATGCGGAAAATGACCATCGGACGCATCCGCCATCTGCCGGTGGTGCATAACGACACGGTGGTGGGCATGGTCAGCATCGGCGACATCGTGAAATCGCGCATCATGCGCCAGGACGCCGAGGTCGACAGTATGCGGGCCTATATCGGCGGCGCGGCCTGAACGGCGGACGCGATTTCTGATCCGGGGGACGAGCGCCGAAACGGGAACGCCGTCCCTCGATCGAAACCGCTAACGATCGCTCCAGATTGGCGCGCCCAGGTTGAGGTGGCCGGGTGAGACGACGGCGCCTGTGGCAGCGCCGGCAACGGCTCCGATCAGGGCGCCGCCCACGACCCCAAAGGGTCCGCCCAGAAGCCCGATCGTCGCGCCGGTTCCTGCTCCGGTGGCCGCGCCGCCAATCTCGCGGTTGGGCTCGCTGGTTCCGCAGCCGGCCAGCAGTGAGACGGTCAGGACAGCGATTGTCACCGCGCGCATGGTACACCTCCGAGACTGGGGTTGTATTTAACGCGGTCAAGCGGATTCGGGCACGAATTAAGATGTTGGATGAACAAGACTTCATTTGGCGTTTACATGGCTGGGAAGCTGGGGGCGTGCCGCGGGTTGCAAGCGGGCCGGGGTTCGTTCATCAGTCCGCTCCCACGCCACGGAAATCGGACCATGCAGCGTATATTCTCAGGCATTCAGCCCTCGGGGATTCCGACCCTCGGTAACTATCTGGGCGCGCTCCGCAATTGGGCCGCGTTGCAGGACGGGCACGAGTGCATCTATTGCGTGGTCGATCTGCACGCGATCACGGCGTTCCAGGATCCAAAAGAACTCGCGCTGCAAACGCGGGAGATGGCGGCGACGCTGCTGGCGATCGGGATCGATCCCACGAAACACATCGTGTTTCTGCAATCGGGGGTGCGGGCGCACGCTCAGTTGGCCTGGATATTCAACTGCGTGGCGAGGCTCGGCTGGCTGAACCGGATGACGCAGTTCAAGGACAAGGCGGGCAAGGATCGTGAAAATGCCTCGTCTGGGCTGTACGTTTATCCGAACCTGATGGCGGCCGACATTCTCGCCTATCACGCCACGCGCGTCCCGGTGGGCGACGATCAGCGCCAACATCTGGAACTGGCCAACGACATCGCGCAGAAGTTCAATCATGACTACGGCGTCGATTTCTTCCCGAACATCGAGCCGCTGATCATGGGCCCCGCCGCCCGTGTCATGAGTCTGCGGGATGGCACGAAGAAGATGTCGAAGTCCGATCCATCGGATCAGAGCCGGATCAACCTCAACGACGACGCCGACACGATCGCGTTGAAAGTCCGCCGCGCCAAGACCGATCCGGAGCCTCTGCCCTCAGGGATCGACGGCCTCGCCAACCGGCCCGAGGCACGCAATCTGGTCGGGATTTATGCCGCGCTGACCGACGCGACCCATGAAGACGTGCTGCGCGAACACGGCGGCAAAGGTTTTGGCGATTACAAGAAAGTGCTCGCCGATCTGCTGGTCGAGAAACTGACCCCGATCGCGGCTGAGACGAAACGGCTGCTCGCCGATCCGCCGTACGTCGATGCCGTGCTGCGCGATGGCGCCCGCCGCGCCGCCGCGATCGCCGATCCGATTGTCGCCAAAGCCGAGGATCTTGTTGGGTTTTTACGGGTTTGACCCTTTATCGATGGTATGGATGACACAGTGACCGCCCCTTTCTCCGCCGCCTCGCTGGAGCCGGAAAGCGACCAGCCGCTGATCCTGGCATTGCCAAAAGGCCGGATTTTATCCGAGTGCGGCCCGTTGCTGGCCCGCGCCGGCATCGTGCCCAACGGCGACCTGATGGATGACGACAGCCGCCGCCTGCGGTTCGCGACGGGCGATTCAAAGCTGGACGTGGTCCGCGTCCGCCCATTCGACGTCGCCACCTTCGTCGCCTTCGGGGCGGCGCAGATCGGCATTTGTGGCGCCGACGTTCTCATGGAATTCGACTACCCCGAGATCTATGCCCCCCTCGACCTGGGCATTGGCGCCTGCCGGATCTCGGTGGCCGAGCCGCGGGAGACAGCGGGCACGGACGATCCCCAACGGTGGTCTCGGGTGCGGGTGGCCAGCAAATATCCCAATATCGCTCGCCGGCATTACGCAAGCCGGGGCATCCAGGCTGAGGTCGTGCATCTGAATGGCGCCATGGAACTCGCCCCCGGGCTTGGGTTGTCCCGGGTGATCGTGGATTTGGTGCAGACCGGCTCGACGTTGCGGGCGAACGGGCTGGTGGAAACCGAGGTGATCGCCCAGGTAACGAGCCGGTTGATCGTGAACCGGACGGCGTTGAAGACGCGGCCGGAGGCGATTGGCGGGTTTATCGCGCGGCTGCGGGCGGCGTTGGCGGGGTAGGGGGGGGGACGGGGGATAGCTTCGGGCAGTTGACCGTGATCGTGGGGGTGGGGTTCCGTTAAGAAGGATCGGTCCCGGAATGATACCCTGCCTCAACCGCGGTCCGATTGAGGAGTGGCTTCTCGGGCTTCTGGGATCGGCGAGTTACGATGTGCGGAGGTTATCGCGGCGCGGACCTTCAGCAATTCTCATTTTGGCTGCAGACCTCTCCCCAATCGTCATCCTCCGGCGTGACCGGAGGATCCGAAGCGGCACGACGCATCGCTTTTTGGCGCTATTATACGCGGATATGTGCCGCTACCGATCCTCCGGTCACGCCGAAGGATGACGAAAAAGCGAGCGTCAGCGCCAAAATGAGAATTGCTGGCGGACCTTGAAATGGCGCTCACCCTGATATATATTCCGGTTTATCGGATGAATTAAGTGACAGCCATGCTGGATAAACCTGAGATGCTGAAGGTCACCGAAGCGGCCGTGGTCTCCGGCGTGGATATCCGCGACGTGAACCGGGCCTTCGATGAGGGTATCCTCCAGAATTTTTCGACGCCCGATGAGGGCAGGCGCTTTTCAACCGCGGCCTGCATGGTGATCAGGTTTTACTTCGGTAGCGCGAAGCGCCTGACGTCAGACGAACGATTGTTCGCGATTGAAAGCCTGGGGCCACGTCTCAGGCGACTGAACCCAGACGCATTCGGGACTTTTCTGGAAGAAGACTGGGTCGTTCGGGACGAATTCCTGACGATCGACATGGCGCCTTTCCTGAAGGCCACTGCCGAACGCATGGAACGACTCGCGGCCGCGCGAGCTGTTGTGACGACGTCACGGGAGGTGCTGGGTGGCACGCCGGTGATCACCGGAACGCGCGTTCCGGTCCATGATGTCGCCGCCTCTCACGCGGCGGGATATTCCCGGGAAGACATCCTTTCAGCCTACCCAAGCCTGACTTCCGAGCAGATCGATCTGGCGGTGCTGTATGCCGAAGCCAACCCTGTTCGAGGCCGTCCGCGCGCGGCCTCGCAGCCGGCGGGTGCCACGCTGGTGTCAGAGCGGCGTGTACCCCGGCGCCCGCGGGCTGAATGAAGTTTCTGGTGGACGAATGCCTGAGCCCGGAACTGACCGTAATGGCCACGAACAGAGGGCATGGCGAATCCTCCCATGTCGTCTGGCGGAAGGGGAACGGACTGAAGGATTGGGAGCTCAGGCCGCTGGTCCTTGAAGGGGACTGGACGTTCGTGACCAAGAACTCAATCGACTTCCGGGGGCCGCCCAGAACTCCTAGATCGAGGGGTGCGTATGCCGATGTGGAACTGCACGGCGGGCTTGTCTGCCTCAATGGCCCACCGGCATGGACCTCGGTCTGCAAAAGGAGCTGTTCGGGCAAGCGTTGGCTGAACTGGATCAAGCTCCCGATCTGATCAATCAGGTGCTGGAAATCACGCTTGAGGACGAGGAACTGTACATCCGGCGGTATGGCCTTCCGGCCGGGCAAGGCTGTCCCGCTGCCGCCTTTCGAGGTCCTGAAATAATGTCGGCGACCGCGGGACCGAGGTGCTGACCGCCCACGACGTCACCCCTTCCCAAAGCCGGAATCCGGCGCGAACGGCCCACTCTCCACGACCAGGTCATGGATCGTCCCCGCGTACCGGAACACGCCGTGCCGCCGCTGAAGTTCCCAACTGACAGGCCCACGCCGGTCGAGGCCGATATCGAGACCTTCGTGAAAGCCGTACAGCATCGTTGGATTGAGATCGTGCCAATCGCTGGCGTTCCCATTATCCAGAACGAGCCGACCGCGGCCCCGACGCTGACCAAGCGCTTCGTATTCCAGCGTCGCCACGCGCTCCCCGTCGGGGACAGCGGGCCCGGCGATTTCGGAGAACTCGCCGAAACCGTTATAAATGAAACGAAGCGCGCGGTCCTCGATATAAAGCAGCATCCCGCCGGTCACATCGCCGACCGCGAACAGGACGCCCTGGTCGTCCGCGCCATGGCGGAACGATACCGTGAATGAGAACGATCGATCGGCGATCAGCGGCACCACCACGCCGCGATGCACGGTCTGCGCGCCCGGCAGGAACCGGCGGCGGCCGGACAAAGGCGGGCGTTGATGCGGCGGCAGTTCGTTAAATTTCTGTATCGGCGATCTACCGTCGAGCGGATAGACCATGTTGTCCCAGGCCGCCGCGTCGAACGCCTCGACCAATTCGGCCAGCTTCTCGGGGTGCTGGCGCGCCAGATCCATGCTTTCGGAGAAATCCTCGGCGTGAAGATGCAAGGTCCAATTGTCGAAATCGATCGGTTTTCCTTTCACCTGTAACGACACGGCGATCCAGCCATCGCGATAGTAAGCGCGATTAGCCCAGCATTCGTAGTATTGCTCATTGCGGGAGGCGGGCGCGGAGGGATCGCGCAGGAATGGCGCCAGGCTGCTTCCGTGCATCGGCTTTGCCGGCTTACCGTGGGACACTTCCAACGATTTTACACCGGCCAGGTCAAGCAGTGTCGGCATGACATCGGTGACATGCCCGAATTGCGTGCGAATCGCACCGGTATCCTTCAGGTGCGCGGGCCACGAAACGATACAACTCACACGCCGCCCACCGCCGCCGGTGAAGGTTTTGAACGACGGAAACGGTGTGTTGGACACCTGGCCCCAGCCCATCGGATACAAGGCTGGCGTGCGGGATGTGCCAATCCAGTCGGTGCGCGCGACGTCGACCTCGACCGGCAGATTTGGCAGGCCCGCGAAGCGGCGGTTGAAATGGGCCATACCGGTTGGACCGCCGGAACTGGTGCCACCATTGTCCGACGAAAACACGATAATGGTATTGTCGAGTTCGCCCATGCGTTCGATTTGGGCCACGAGGCGTCCGACATTCTGGTCCGCGCAGTCGAGGATCGCCGCATAGGTTTCCATGTGCCGCGCGTACAGCGATCGTTGATCGGGAGGCAAATCGGCCCAGACGGGAACTTCGGGATCGCGGTCGGACAGCACGGCGTTCGCGGGAACAATCCCCAGCGCTTTTTGCCGAGCGAACCGCTCGGCGCGGATCGCATCCCAGCCGGAGTCGTAACGTCCTCGATACTTCGCGAGATCCTGTTCCTTGGCCTGCAAGGGGCTGTGCACGGCATTGTTGGCCACATAAAGGAAAAATGGTCTCCCGGGGTCGGTGTTACGGATGTCGGTGATGAAGCGAAGCGCTTTGTCCATCCAGTCGTCGGTCGAGTAATACCCCTCGGCGTATTCGTCGATCGGCGCGACAACGTTGTTGTAGACGATGCGCGCGGGTGAGAAATAGCTCGTCTCGCCCTCCAGAAATCCATAGAACTGGTCGAAACCCCGGTTGGCCGGCCAGGATGGGTTGGGGATCAACGCGTTGGGCGCATTGTGCCACTTGCCAACCGCGGACGTCGCGTAACCCGCGGCCTTGAACGTCTCGGCCATGGTCGGCGCGTCCAACGGAATTTCGCCGGAATATCCGGGAAATCCCGGATTGTTATTCGCCAGCCAACCGGTTCCCACCGAATGCGCGTTCATCCCGGTCAGCAGCGCGGCCCGCGCGGGCGAGCAGATGGGATGGGTCGAATAATTGTTCAGCCGGATCCCTCGGGCGGCCAGCGCGTCGATATGCGGTGTCGCGATCTCGGAGCCGTAGCAACCGATGTCGGACCACCCCATGTCGTCCATGAACACGATAACGACGTTGGGCGTGCCCACGGCCGGGCGCTGGGGGATGGCCCAATGCGGCGAGGACTCCTCACGGGTACGGCCAATTTTTCCAGGAAAGCCCGGGTAGGTTCTCGGCGTATCCGGCATGTCCGTTTCCCCGGTGATCGTTTGCCCGGACACTACGGCGGGTAATGTCCGTTGCCAATCAGGACGGGTTTACCGGCGCCGCGAACACCGTTACTCGTGATCCGATCGGAAAGCGCGCTAACCAGGGAAAACCCGAGCAGGAACGGCACACGCGTATGGTTCGACTTTCCACCGCCTCCCCCGGTTTTGAAGCCGGATTCGTCGAACTCCTGAACCAGGCGCGGGAGACGACTGAAACGGTCGATCGCGCTGTCTCCATGATCGTCGCGGAGGTGCGCGCCCGAGGCGACGCGGCCCTGATCGAATACACAGCCCGGTTCGACCGCCTGACGCTGACCGCGGACAGGCTGCGGATCGGCGCGGATGAGATCGACGCGGCGGTCGCCTCGGTCCCTGCGGAGCAGCACGCCGCGCTCGACCTCGCCGCGTCGCGGATCGAGGCCTTCCACAAAGCCCAACTCCCCGCCGATCTGAAGATGACCGACGACGCCGGCATGACTTTGGGCATGCGGTGGACGGCGTTGGACTCGGTTGGGCTGTACGTGCCCGGGGGGAAAGCCGCTTATCCGTCCTCGGTGTTGATGAACGCGGTCCCGGCGCGAACGGCGGGCGTGGCGCGGATCGCGATGTGCGTGCCCTCGCCGGATGGGGTGCTCAATCCGCTGGTGCTGGCGGCGGCGCGGCGGGCGGGCGTGTCCGAAATCTACCGCGTCGGCGGCGCCCAGGCGGTGGCGGCGCTGGCCTATGGGACGGCGAGTGTGGCAGCGGTCGATCGGATCGTTGGACCCGGCAATGCCTATGTCGCCGAGGCCAAGCGCCAGGTGTTCGGCCGTGTCGGCATCGACAATATCGCGGGCCCGTCTGAGGTCGTGGTGATCGCGGACCGCGCCAGCGATCCTGGGCGAGTGGCGGTCGATTTGCTGGCCCAGGCGGAACATGACGAAGCGGCGCAATCGATACTGATCTGCGACGACGCCGGATTCGCCGACGCGGTGATCGCGGCGGTGGCGACCGAGATGGCGACCCTGTCGCGGGCCGCGATCGCGCGGGCCAGCTGGGACTCGCACGGCGCCGTCATCCTGGTCCGAGACTGGACCGAGGCCGTGGGCCTGGTGGACCGCCTGGCTCCTGAACATCTGCAACTGATGGGACAAGGCCCCGAGGCTTTGTTCGATCGGATCCGCCACGCGGGTGCGATCTTTCTCGGGCCGTACTGTCCCGAGGCGGTGGGCGATTACGTCGCTGGCCCCAACCATGTACTGCCGACCGGGCGGACGGCGCGCTTTGCCTCGGGGCTGTCGGTGTTCGACTTCCTGAAGCGCACGACCTGGATTTCCGGCGACCAGGCGGCTTTGCGCCGGATTGGCCCAGCGGCGGTGACCCTGGCCGAAGCCGAAGGCCTGGGCGCGCACGCACGTAGCGTGGCGATGCGACTGGATTGACGAGGTCGCGCGGCTGACCTCCCGCGGCGGCATCGGTTCAGGATTTCCGCTCAAACCGCCGCCGGACCTGGCGATGGCGCCGACCAGCCGCGCCCATGCTTGCAGCGCTCTCGCAAGGTGGGCAGGTTTCCGCTGGGAACCGCCACGGAAAGCCAGCCCATGACAACCGCCCCAGCCAAATACCCGGGAACGCCGGGAGAGGTGCTGATTGCCTTTACCAAACTCGGCGTGACGTCTTTCGGCGGGCCGGTCGCGCATATCGGCTATTTCCGGCAGGCATTTGTCACGCGCTTACGTTGGGTGGACGAACCCGCTTTCGCCGATCTCGTGGCGCTCAGCCAGTTCCTGCCGGGCCCGGCGAGCAGCCAGGTCGTGTTCTCGATCGGCCTGATCCGCGGCGGGTGGCTGGGCGGGTTCGCGGCCTCGGCGGGGTTTACCTTACCATCGGCCGCTTTGATGCTGCTGTTTGCCTATGCGGCGGGGTCCCTGGGCGGGCCGGTGGGCCTCGGCTTGTTGCATGGACTGAAGCTTGTCGCGGTGGCGATCGTCGCCCAGGCGGTATTGGGCATGGCGTCGAGCCTTTGCCCCGATCGCACTCGCGCCGGCATCGCGCTTCTCGCGCTCGCGGTCGTTACCGCTTTGGGCGGCGCGGCCTGCCAGCTCGTCGCCATCCTGCTTGGCGGCTGCGCCGGTGCGTTATTTTGCAAGGAGGGAGCCAAGGCCACGACCGGCGAGGTGCCGGCGGTCCCGGTCTCCCGAGCCGCCGGTCTTCTGTTGCTGATCGCCTTCGCCGTCCTGTTGGTGTTGCCTCCAATTCTGCTTTCCGGGCCCGTCCAAAGCCAGAGTCTCGCTCTGTTCGAGGCGTTTTACCGCTCCGGCGCATTGGTGTTCGGCGGCGGCCACGTGGTGTTGCCGTTATTGCGCGAGGCGGTCGTGACGCCCGGCTGGGTCACCGCCGATACGTTCCTGGCCGGGTACGGCGCGGCTCAGGCGGTGCCGGGACCGCTGTTCACATTCGCCGCTTATCTGGGCGCGGTGACCGGCCCCGCCCCCAACGGACTCCTCGGCGCGGTCATCGCATTGGTGGCGATATTCCTGCCGGCGATGCTGCTGGTGGCGGGCGCGTTGCCGTTCTGGGATGCGTTCCGCCGCCGTCCGGACGCCCAGGCGGCAATGCGCGGGACCAACGCCGCGGTGGTCGGCATCCTCGCGGCGGCGCTTTACAATCCGGTGTGGACGAGCGCGGTCGTAACGCCGATGGATTTCGCGATCGTCGCGATTGGGTTCACGTTATTGACGGTCTGGCGATTGTCGGCACTTTGGGTTGTGACGGCGATGACCGCCGGAACGATGGCACTACATCTCCTGCCATAGTTCGATCCGGGCAACGCGCGCGGAGGGCTGTTCATGAAACCGAGTCTGCTCGTTCTGACCGTCGCGCTTGTAATCGCCACGCCGTCCGCTGCTCGCGCTCAGACGGCGGCGGACACGCCAGTTGCCGTTTATCTGCCCGGTCTTGGCGATTTGATGACGATGACGGTGCAGCCGCGTCACATCAAACTCGGCCTCGCGGGACGTGAAAAGAATTGGGCTTATGCGACGTACGAGTTGGCGGAGTTGAACGAAGCACTCAATCGCGTCGCGAAACTCCGCCCCCGCTGGAGAGATTTCGCGATCGCGGAGATGATGCGCGCGGTCACGAAGGAACCGCTGGGGGAGTTGGCCGATGCAATCAAGAGTGCGGATGGTGTGCGTTTCGCACAATCTCACGGCAAGCTGACCGAGTCATGCAATTTGTGCCATCAAAGTACCGGTCAAGGCGTGATCGTGATTAAGGTTCCGGAGACGTCGCCGTATCCGGATCAGAATTTTCAACCAGCCCGGAAGTGACGGCGCGCATCTCATGCCGGCGTGCCCGATCTCCGACTTTTGGTCCGTCCCCTGTCGTCATGGCCCGGCGTGTCCGCATAGGCATCAGGATACGGGCGGGGCGGAGACGGGTATTCTCTTTTCATCGTCATCAGCAATTCTCATTTTGGCGCTGACGCTCGCTTTTTCGTCATCCTCCGGCGTGACCGGAGGATCGGTAACGGCACATATCCGCGTATAATAGCGCCAAAAAGCGATGCGTCGTGCCGCTTCGGATCCTCCGGTCATGCCGGAGGATGACGATTGGGGAGAGGTCTACAGCCAAAATGAGAATTGCTGCATCGTCATGGCCCGACTTGATCGGGCCATCTGGTCCGGCATAGTGCCACTACGGATGGCCCGATCGAGTCGGGCCATGACGATTTGAGACAACGCCGTCCACATCTTATCCTGATGCTGATGCGGCGTGTCCGGGCACCGGTCGCGGCACTGCGCTGGAACAGGTGGCCCGGACAAGCCGGGCCATGACGGTCGGGGGCGGCACATAAATCTTTAAGCGCGCGGTATCAAATCATCAATTCATGGCAGGCTTGCCGATTTTTCGAATAGCGTCATATCGGCAACTGTCAATCGCACGGCCGCTCCCGCGGCGACTGGTTGATGAAGGTATTTGTAGGTCACGACCTGTTCGATGCGGTCCCGGTTGCGCCGGAATGCCGCCAGACCGGTGACTGAATCCAGTCCCGGCGCGGCTTCCAGGAGCATCAAAAGATCGCGGGTTATTGTACAGGCGACTGTTTCCCGAACCCCGCCGGCCAGCGCCAGTTGAGGCAGGGCGTGAAAGCGCACTTCCTCCGATTCACCGTCGTAGGCCGCTCGCTCCGGAACGAACTCAATGTTCAGACCGGGCACGACAGACCGCGGCGCCTCGACAGCCCGTAACGCTCGCTCACGGATCGCGGGACGCAGTTGACCCAGCCCCTCCCCGATCAGGCGGCGCCACGCTTTTCCGCGCTTGAACGCTTCGTTCCAGGCGGCTCGCAATTCAAGAGGGCGCCGCTCGACGAGGACGTCCAGCAGAGCACTCGCCTGCAAGAGATCCTTTTGTTGCTTTGGGTCGCCGGGGCGCCGGCGCCGCGCGACAATCAGTTTGTGCAGGGCAAAACGCTCGGGCGCCGGGACCGAAACCAAGACGCCGTTGCCATGCAACAGCACGGCCTGTTCGGGGTCGCGGATCAGAAAATCAAGAAAGCGCAATGGCTGTGCATCTGTGCCCAGTGCGGGCAGCGGCTGGGGCACCTCGGTGTCCGGGCCGCGATTTGGGGTCAGGAAATCGACCCGCAAACCGGACGCGGCCACATAGGAGACCGCGCGGCCATGATCCAAATGCGGCTCAGGGCGAAACGAATCATCGGCCCGCCGCAGAATGTCAGGCATCGGGCCGATCTTGTCGTCCATCGCGACGGACACGTCCGCGAATTGGGCCACGTCCACATCGTTCGTTTGAACAATCGCGGCGGGCAGCCGAACCCCGAGCGTCATCGCATAGGTCTGGTAGGCGACCGTTCCCACCAACACGGCGCGCAACCTGAACACCCCGGCGCCTTCCAGCGCCGCGACGAGGTTCCCGATCGCATGGAGCGGTCTGGGCAGGTTTCCGCCACGGACCAGCATGGCGACCAGGCTTCGCTGGTCCCGCGAATATTTTCTGGCCTCTCTGGCCGAATTGATTTGAGCCAGCAACGCCTGTGTTTCAGGGCCGACGTATGTTTGACCTCGGCCCAACGCGGTGGGTTCCTGAAAGTACCAATACCGCCGGTCGCGTATCACTTTCGGAATGAAAGTGCCGCCGGACGGAAAAGCCTCCGAGAAGGCCGCCGCGCGCGCCCGGTCCAGGAGTTCGGCGTAGGCCGTCTGAATCATCAAGGGGAGTTCGGTGGGCATCGGAGTCCGAGCGGTTGTTGGAAGCGTATCGCGGATTGCGTATAACGGCCAGTATTGAGGACCGCCAGCTAATATACGCAGTCCACGGTTTGCGTATAACGATGCTTCCAAAATGGCGCGCCCGCGGCTCTGATCAGCCAGCCGCCGTCGAACGCGGCCGCCCACATCCGCCCGCGAGTAGCAAGCGGAGGCGGTCGTCCAATCTGAGGGACGAGCGAAAATGCGGGGGGTCTAAACCACCCGCTCCACGATCAGCTTCTTGATCTCGGCGATCGCCTTCGCCGGGTTCAACCCTTTCGGGCATGAATCCGTGCAGTTCATGATTGTGTGGCAACGATACAGCTTGAACGGGTCCTCCAGCGCATCCAGCCGTTCCCCGGTCCGCTCATCGCGCGAATCGGCGATCCACCGGTACGCCTGCAACAACACCGCCGGTCCCAGGAACCGGTCGCCGTTCCACCAATAACTCGGGCAGGAGGTGGAGCAGCAGAAGCACAAAATGCACTCCCACAGCCCGTCCAATTTCGCCCGCTCTTCCTTGCTCTGCAGCCGTTCGCCATCCGGCGGCGCCGGACTGTCGGCCTGCAACCATGGCTCGATGGAGCGTAACTGCGCGTAAACCTGCGACAGATCGGGCACCAGATCCTTCACGACGGGCATATGCGGCAGCGGCGTGATGCGGACGGCGCCTTTCACCTCATCGATCGGCTTCAGGCAGGCGAGCGTGTTGCCGCCATCGATGTTCATCGCACAGGAACCGCAAATGCCCTCCCGGCAGGACCGTCGAAATGTCAACGTCGGATCTACTTCGTTCTTAATCTTAATCAATGCGTCCAGGACCATCGGACCGCACGCGTCGAGGTCGATGTTGTACGAGTCCATCCGCGGGTTCTGCCCATCATCCGGGTTCCAGCGGTAGATCCTGAACTCGCGCGC
Source organism: Acetobacteraceae bacterium (assembly GCA_009693865.1). Lineage (GTDB taxonomy): Bacteria > Pseudomonadota > Alphaproteobacteria > Acetobacterales > Acetobacteraceae > Rhodopila. The sequence goes on from SHWL01000053.1 coordinate 15,254, forward strand.
CTGTTTGGCATCGGCGGGCGCGGCGAAGGTCTGGCCCTGGCCGATGCGGCTGTTGGCGGGGAGATTGAAAGCGACCATGGCGTTCTGGTGATCCCTGAAACGATGTCGTTACGCTACCAACCTCAGTAAACGCGCTTCTTCGGCGGAAACACCGAGACCTCGTTGGTCAGCGTCCGCATTTTCACGTCGCGATAGTCGAGCTTCACCGCGCCATCGTCGCCGCACCAGGCCAGCGTGTGTTTCATCCAGTTGCGATCGTCGCGATCCGGGAAGTCGTCGTGCGCGTGTGCGCCGCGGCTTTCCTTGCGGGCCTCGGCGCCAACCATCGCCGTCATCGCGTTGCCCATCAGGTTCTGCAACTCCAGCGCTTCCATCAAATCGCTGTTCCAGACCAGGCTGTGGTCCGACACCGACATGTCGTCCAGGCCGCGCCAGACGCGTTGCATCTCAGTCACGCCGCGCTCCAGCGTTTTGCTGTTGCGGAACACGGCCGCGTGGGCCTGCATCGTGCGCTGCATGTCCAGCCGCAACTCGGCGACTTTCGTGCCACCCTTGGCGTGCCGCGCGCGATCGAAGCGGTCCATCGTCGCCTCGCCGGCTTTCGGCGGCAGCGAAGGCTGCCCGGTGCCGGGACGGATCAGCTCCGCCGTGCGGTTCGCGGCCGCGCGTCCGAACACGACGATGTCCAACAGCGAGTTGCAGCCCAGACGGTTGGCGCCGTGGACCGAGACGCACGCACCCTCACCGATCGCCATCAGACCGGGGACGATGGCATCCTGGTTGTCCGCGGTCGGCCGCAGCACCTCGGTATGCACGTTCGTTGGCACGCCGCCCATGTTGTAGTGCACGGTCGGCAGCACCGGGATCGGATCCTTGGTTACATCGACACCGGCGAACACTTTCGACGTCTCGGAAATTCCGGGCAGCCGTTCATGCAGCAGATCGGCGCCAAGATGCTCCAGATGCAGCATGATGTGGTCCTTGTTCGGACCACATCCGCGGCCCTCGTTGATCTCCACCGTCATCGAGCGCGACACCACGTCGCGGCTGGCGAGGTCCTTGGCGGAGGGGGCGTAGCGTTCCATGAACCGCTCGCCCTCGGAGTTGGTGAGATAGCCGCCCTCGCCGCGGGCGCCCTCGGTGATCAGGCAGCCGGCCGGGAAGATGCCGGTTGGGTGGAACTGCACGAACTCCATGTCCTGACAGGGCAGGCCGGCGCGCAGGACCATGCCGTTGCCGTCGCCGGTGCAGGTATGGGCAGAGGTGCAGGACAGGAAGGTGCGCCCATAGCCTCCGGTGGCCAGGACGACCATTTGCGCGCGGAAACGGTGAATGGTGCCGTCTTCCAGATTCCATGCCATGACGCCGCGGCAAACGCCTTCCTGGTCCATGATCAGGTCGAGGGCGAAATATTCGATGAAGAACTCGGCGTCGTGCTTCAGGCTTTGCTGATACAGCGTGTGCAGGATGGCATGGCCGGTGCGGTCGGCGGCGGCGCAGGCGCGCATGGCCGGAGCACCGTCGCCGTACTGGGTCATGTGACCGCCAAAGGGACGCTGATAGATTTTGCCTTCCTCGGTACGGCTGAACGGCACACCGAAATGTTCCAGTTCATGCACCGCGGGCACCGCTTCCCGGCACATGTATTCGATGGCGTCCTGATCGCCCAACCAATCCGACCCTTTGACGGTGTCGTACATGTGCCAGCGCCATTCGTCCTGGTTCATGTTGCCCAGGGACGCGGCGACACCGCCTTGCGCGGCGACGGTGTGGCTGCGGGTCGGGAACACTTTTGTGATGCAGGCGGTTTTAAGGCCCGCCGCGCCCATTCCGAACGTCGCGCGCAGGCCGGACCCGCCGGCGCCAACCACCACGACGTCGTAGGTGTGATCGACGATGTTATAAGCGCGCGACGAGGGCAACGTGATCGCGTTCATCGAAAGAATCCTCTCAGGAATTCAGGCCGAGGGTGAGGGCGCTGATGGCGCAGATCAGCGCGAGCACGACGCAAAGCCCCTTCATCGCGAGCACCAGGGCGAGCTTGAGCATGTCCTGATGCACATAATCCTCGATCACGACCTGCATGCCGAGTTGCAGATGATGGAATGTGGCGGCGATCAGCGACAGCATCAGCGCCAGCCTGAACGGCGAACCCAGCCACGCGGCGACATCGCCCTGAGCGGCGCCGGTTAGCAGCAGCAGCGACCAGATGAACCACAAGGTCAGCGGCACCAGGGCGATGGCGGTCACCCGCTGCGCCCACCAATGCTTCGAACCCGCGCGCGCCGAGCCCAGTCCGCGCGCGCGCCCAAGCGGCGAGCGGAGCATGTCGACATGCGGCATTTGACGAGACTCCGGCATCGCGTTCCCCTACCAGACAATCAGGCCGGCGAGCCAGATCAGCACCGTCAGCACGCCGGTGCAGATCAGCACGGCCAGCGCCGTCTGTTCGTATTCTTTCTCGTCGAGGCCGCGGCCCATATCCATCCAGAGGTGCCGCAGCCCGCTCATGAAGTGAAAGACCAGCGCGAGGGACCAGCAGAACAGCAGGAACAGGCCGATCACCGAGCCCAGGAAAGACTGAAAGCGCTCGAAACCCTGTTCGGAAGAGGCGGCGGAGGCCAGCCAGCCGGTCAGCAGCAACGTGCCGATGCCGAGACCCACACCAGAAATGCGGTGCGCGATCGATAGCGCCATGCTGATCGGCCAGCGATAGACCTGCACGTGGGGGGAAAGCGGGCGGCGGACCAGTTTGCCGTCCGAGTTGCGCGCCATCATCAGCGCGTCGCGTACGTCTCTCAAGGGGCGCTCCGATTTAGCCGGGGAAGCGGCTTGCCGAACGTTGCTTACCCGCCCGGCTCCTACCGGTCAACGCGCGCGGCGGGGAGCGGACCGATCGCTTGAACGGTGGAAGCGTCAGGGCTCCGCCCTGAAACCCGCCATGAGGGCGTTGCCCTCCTGGACCTCCCACCAGGGACACGGTCCCTGGACCGCGATTCATTGGTTGGGGCCAGGGAGAGGGCCGATCGCGATGTTTCAACGTTCTCGTAGGCCCTCTCCCTGGCCCCAACCAAAAAGTCATGGTTCCAAGGGCGAGCCCTTGGCGGAGTTCCAAGAGGCAGAGCCTCTTGGTGGGGTCCGGGGTGAAACCCCGATGCTTTCCCGTTCAAGCGATTGCTCCGCGCCGGCGAGTACCGGCGCGGAGGCGATGGATCACCCCGCGTCAGGCCGAACGCGGCGGGAGCGCGCGCCTCCATCTCCGGCGCTTCGTCGGCGAGCATGATGCGGGTGTCGCCGATTTCGATTTCCGAGTGGTCCAGTTTTCCGTTGGGCATCGCGAGACGCATATGCTCGGCCGCGCCGAAGACCTTGGTGTACCAGGCAATCGCGTCGGCGGCTCCATCGACGATGAGATAGGGGATCACGTTGTGATAGCCCGGGGGAACAGGAGATACGGTCATGACTCGCTCCGTCGTGTGGTTGGTCACATGATCATGCGGGCAGTTGGATGTTCATTCCAGAACAAAAATAGAACAAGCTGTTATGGAAAGTTGGGCAATCCCGCCGCCCACCCCCACGAAGCCGCCGCATGACCCTCGAGACCCCGATCGTTGACCGGCTCAACTGACCGGCACGGGACGAAACCGGCGCCCCGTGAAAATATACCCGCGCAACGGCGCCCCGGTGCCCCATTCGCCATCGAAACGGTCTCGGTCGGGGCGGAAATCGACCCATACAACACCGTCGCCATGGCGGTCGTGCCAATGGAAGGTACCCGCGCAAAAACCGGAGGGGACGAAATCGGTCAGAGTGCCGTCATAGCCGCCGGCATCGTCTTCGACATGGTAAGCGCCGGTCAGCTCGCCGGTGCCGGTGGAAAACTGCGTCCGCAGCTCCTTGAGCTGGCCGGCATCCCACACGACACCGGTCCAGGAACCGACAATGTCAGGCGAACACACCGGGGGTCCGGCGTTCGCCGTCGCGACCCACAGAAACAACGTCAACGCGGGCAACAGACGCATGGCGGTCGGCGGCCATCGCATGGTCGGCATCTCCTGGCCTGGGGAAGGGGCCCGCCATTCTAACCGGCCTGCTTTGGCGTGTCCGCGGATTTCGCTCGAGACCAGCGCGGCGCGCTCCCTGTCCGTGAAGTATGGCGTTTCCCGCCAGGCCGGCAATCCATGCAGGCGTTGCTCCGTCTCCCCATGCCTCCGCGCGTCTTTGGTGTGCATGTCGAGGCAGAACGCGCAGGCGTTGATCTGGGGGGCGCGGGTCTTCACCAGTTCGATCAGTGTCTTGTCGAGGCCACTCCGCTGGACCAGCGCGTCGAGGTCCCGGATGGCAGCATGGATCTCGGGCACGATTTTCGGAAAAGCGACTCTGGCATGCATTTGGCTGATCTCGCCATTACCGGGTTTATCTGACCGGGCGAATGGCCTATCAGCCAGGGCCAGAAATTGGTTGGTTGACTGGTCCATGATCACGCTGGATCCCGGTGAGCCGGGGCCTCTGTATTTGCAAATCGCGACCCGCCTGCGAGCAGCCATCGCCGTGGGCGCGATCGCGTCCGGCGTGCGGCTTCCCTCGACCCGCACGTTGTCGGCGCAACTGGGCGTGGCGCGCGGCACGATCGACGCGGCCTACGACATGCTGGCGGGCGAGGGCGCGATCGAGCCGCGCGGGGCGGCCGGAACCGTGGTGGCGGCCCAGGTCAATGGGTTGGCACCGGTCCAGCCGATGTTGGGGCTGGCGAGGACACGGGTTGCGCCGCAAGTGGCACCCTTGCCCTTTCAGCGCGGCTTGCCTGCCCTCGATGCGTTTCCCCGCAAGCTGTGGTCGGCGCTGACGGCCAAGGCCGCACGGGCCATGAGCGAAAGCGAACTGGCTTATCCCGATCCATGCGGTGCTCTGGCGCTGCGGGAGGAGATCGTCGCCTATCTCGGTCTGGCGCGCGGCATTGTCTGCGGGCCGCATCAGGTTCTGGTCACCACGGGGTATCAGGGCGGTCTTACCCTGGTCCGTCAGGTGCTGCTGCGCCCAGGGGATCCGGTATGGGTGGAGGATCCGGGCCACCCGCAGGCGTTCCAGGCGCTGGAGGTCGGCGGTGCCAGCCTCGTGCCGGTGCCGGTCGATGCCGAGGGGTTGCGGGTCGCGGCGGGGGTGGCGGCCGCACCCAGGGCGAAGCTGGCGGTGGTGACACCGACGCATCAATCGCCTTTGGGCGTCTCCTTGTCGCTGCCTCGGCGTCTGGCGTTGCTCGCCTGGGCCGAGGAAGCGCGAAGCTGGGTGCTGGAGGACGATTACGACGCGGAATTCCGGTATGCCGGGCCTGTGCCGCGATCCTTGAAGTCGCTGGATCGCGGGGATCGGGTGATCTTCGCCGGCAGCTTCAGCAAGACGTTGTTTCCCGGATTGCGGCTGGGCTATCTGGTCGTGCCCGAGGCACTGCTCGAAAGCATGGGCCGGGCGGCCCGGCTGATCACACGCGGACCACCGTTACTGGAGCAAAACGTGACCGCGTCGTTCATGGCGGGCGGCCATTTCGCGCGGCATGTGAAACGGATGCGCGGACTGTACGCGCGGCGGCGCGCGGCTCTGGTCGAGGCGTTGGCCGGACATTTTCCGGTGGAACTCGCGCCGGGGGGCATGCATCTGCTGGCGCGGCTGCCAGACGGGGTGGATGACGGGGATGTCGCCCGGCGGGCGGCGGTTCGCGGGCTGGCGCCGATGGCGTTGTCGAGCCTGTCTGTCGCGCGTCATCCGGGGAATGGGTTGTTGTTGGGGTTCACGAACGTGCGGGAGGCGGACGCGGCGGGGTTAGTACGGCGCCTGGTCGAGGTCGTGGAAAGTTAAATCGATGCGCGATGGAGGGCGCATCGCCGCGATCGGCCCATTGACCTCGTTTGCCCCTGTCCTGACGGCGACATAACCTCAGCGGCAACGAAAACCCCGAGGAATTGTTTTGCCATGACCGCCCCCCTCTCCGGCATCCGCGTGCTCGATCTTACCACCGTCCAGATGGGGCCATGGTGCACCCGCATCCTTGCCGATCTGGGCGCGGACGTGATCAAGGTAGAGGCGCCGCCGACCGGGGATTCCTCTCGCTACACCGGTGTGCCTCGACATCGCGGCATGAGTGGCAGTTTCCAGCACAACGGCCGCGGCAAGCGTAGTATCGTTCTCGATCTGAAACACAAGGCCGCGCGCGAGGCGCTGCTGCGACTGGTTCCAACTGTGGAGGCACTCGCGTCCAACATCCGTCCGGGGGCGTTGGCCCGGCTGGGTCTGGATTACGAGCAGGTCAGGAAGATCAATCCGTCGATCGTTTATCTCAGCATGGTCGGGTATGGCAGCGGCGGACGTTACGCCGGAAAGCCGGCCTATGACGATCTGATTCAGGCGGCGTCCGGAGTGGCGATGCTGTTGCAACGATCCACCGGTCAGCCGCGTTATATTCCGATGGCGGCGATCGACCGCATTGTCGGCTCGGCGGCGGCCAACGCGTTGCTGGCGGGACTGTTGGCCCGCGCCCGCACCGGGACCGGGCAGCACATCGAGGTGCCGATGTTCGAAACGATGGCTCAGTTCGTGCTGTCGGAGCACATGCAGGGCCAGACCTTCGATCCGCCCACGAGTCCCGCGGGCTATCCGCGCACGCTGTCGCCGCACCGCCGCCCTTATGAAACCAAGGACGGATACATCGCCGTCTTGCCGTACAACGACGGGCAATGGCGCCGGTTCTTCGAAGCGATCGGAAAGGCTCACATTCTGGAAGCCGACCCACGCTTTGCTGACATCGCCACCCGGACGGCCAACATCGACTCGTTGTATGAAATGATCGGCGAGGAACTGAAACATCGTACCACCGTTGAATGGCTCGACTTACTGGAACGTAACGACATTCCTTGCATCCGTCCCCACACGCTGGAGACGCTGTTGGAGGATCCGCACCTCGCCGATGCCGGCTTCTTTCAATGGGAGGAGCATCCTTCGGAGGGGCGCATCCGCACCATGCGCGAACCCAGCACCTGGTCCGAAACCCCGCCGCCCACGGGGCGTTTGGCGCCGCGTCTGGGTCAGCACTCGCGAGAGATTCTGGCGGAGGCCGGGTTCGCCGCGAACGAGATCGATGCGTTGATTGAGCAGAAGGCGCTGATGACGGAGGGGTGATGCCGGCGTACTTGAATTCCGCCGCTCCGCCCCGCCCCGCCCCGTCGTCATGGCCCGGCTTATCCGCATATGCATCAGGATAACGCTGGGTGGGGGCCGGGCCATGACGGCGAAAAGAGAATATCCGTCTTCGGTCGTCCCTTATTAATTCGTCCATAAGTAATTTCATATTCAAGCGCGTTATTTGGGGTCGCTTCCCGTGTCGATCGGCGGCTCCGTGTGGCCGAAATTCCGCAAGCAAGCGTGACACACGGATTACGCGGATTCGGGCACGGATTGCGCGGAACACGCCAGAACCGCCAACGATAACATCATCGAAACAGACATTGTTCTCCGCGATTCGATTCCTGTCCTTGAAATCCGTGCCCGAATCCGCGTAAACTGTGTTTCAACCTTGCTTTGCTAAATACACCCATGGTTTCTCCACCATCTCCCTGATCACCTCGCCCGAGCATGAATATACTTATGGACTGATTAATAACCTGATGCACATGCGGACATGCCGGGCCATGACGGGCGAGAGGACGGCACCTCAATCTTTAAGCGTGGTGGTATGGTGCCGCGCCAGAAACACGCGCTGGCGTGGTCACGGTGGAGACGATCAGGCGGGATTGAGCGCGATATCCTCAAACGGCGCCATGAACACGAAGCCCGGAATGCGGTCGAACGCGGAGTTGGCCAGCCTGGGCCCAGAGGCGCACAAAAAACCGAGTTGCCACAGCGGAACGAACATGTCTTTCACATATATGAACTGCTGGATTTCCCGCAGGATCGCACCGCGTTTTTCGATGTCCACCTCGTGCAACTGCCGCGCGAACAGCGCGTCGATTTCCGGATAACCACCATAAGCATAAGGGCCGTCCGAGAGGGCCCAGATCGCGATCCGGGTCGATGCGTTGCCGAACGCCGCGCTGGCGGCCTGGATGATGCCCTTCTTGAACCGCTTCTCCTCGAATCCCTTATTGTACGCGACCCGCTCGAGCGGGCGCAATTGCATGCGGATGCCGACCGCGGTCAGGTTGTTGACCGCCGCCTCACCCAAATTCGCGTAGGCGCCATCGCACCAATAAAAACCCCCATCGAATCCAGCGGGAAATCCCGCCTCGGCCAGCAATTTCATGGCCTGTGCCGGATCGTGAACCGGCGGTGGCGACTGCCAATAAAAGGGCAAATGCCGGGGAACGATATTGCTGGTGATCCGCGAATAGCCGAGATTCAACGCCGCGTTGATCGATTCATAATCGAGCGCGAGGGCCGCCGCGCGCCGTACCTTGGGGTTCGACCAAGGGGATTTCGGATCCCATTGCTCGGGAAAATACATCCAGTATGTGGCGCCATCCCGTGCCACTTCCAGCTTCAGCCCAGGAGTCCGCCTGGCCTCAGCGCCCAGTTCGCCCCGGATCGAATAGGCGAAATCGACCTCGCCGCGCTTTAACGCGATCAGCCGTCCCGACTCATCGGGAATGACTTTCATGACGATACGTTTGACTTTGGGTGGGCGACGCCAATACGATTCGTGTGCTTCCAGCACGAGTTCCACACCAGGCTCGAATGAAACGAATTTGAATGGCCCGGCGCCAATTGGCGCTTTGCGGAAACCGGCATCACCTACTTTTTCGATGTATTTGCGTGGCAAAACCCAACTGGCGCCCGTCGTCGCGACCAGGAATGTCATGAAATCCGGCCAGGTTTCCTTCAGCCGGAAGATGATCCGCCGGGAGTCCGGTGTTTCCACCGACGCCACGCCGTCATGCACAAGTTTCGCGGCATAGCCATGGTACCGCTCGAACGAGAATTTCACGTCCTCCACGGTGATGGGATCGCCGTTGTGGAAGGTCGTGCCCTCGCGCAGCACGAATTCGTGGGTCAGGTTGTCCGCTGAAACGGTGTGGGACGCCGCGAGGCAAGGGGTTTCGTGTCCTTCCGGCATCGGTTTTACCAGGGCATCGTGCAGGCCGTACGCGAACAAATAGGATGTGATGACCCCGCCTGACTCGCTGGGGTCGAACCAGATTGGGGCAATCGATACGTGCACGGCGATGGTCAATGTGCCCGACGGCGCGGCGATGGCGGGATCGCTCAGCGCGGTCATCAGGCCGGACGCCATCAGCGCGAGGCTGTGACGGCGCGTCGTGGTCGCGGGTGTTTTCATCGTGACCTTCGCTCCCGGGCTGGCTCAGGCGTACGGTATGTCAACGGACGCGGGGAGTCGAGGCGGTGGCGGCATCGCGCTCGATCCAGTGTGCGATATGCGAGACGTTATACCATTATAATCAAGCAACGACACGCGTCCCTCGCCACCCCGCGTGGTTGGGGGTATGGTGGACGGCTCAGAACCGCGCCAGGATGACTGGAATATCAAAAAGCCGCGCTCAGGAAACCGCTGAGGAAACCATATTGTCCGCTGCCCCTTCGCATACATGGCCGAAGGCTGAGCCCGCTCCCGGGCCTTTGGGCGCGGCCGTGGAAAGGTGACCAGGCCGCCATGTCCGACGACATCCAGGTCCCGCGCCGCGGACTGCTCACCGCCTCGGCGATGCTGGCGATGTTCATGCAGTCGCTGGATACGTCCATTTGTGTCGTTGCGCTGCCCTATATGCAGGGGAGTCTCTCGGCCAGTTCCGAGGAGATCACCTGGGTTCTGACCTCCAGCGTGATCGCCGCCGCCATCATGACGGCGCCGATGGGGTGGATGGCGCAGCGCTTTGGCCGCAAGACGGTGTACATCGTCTGCCTGACCGGGTTCGTGAGCGTTTCGATGCTGTGTGGCGCGGCGCAAACACTGACGCAGTTGGTCTGCTTCCGCCTGTTACAGGGCATTTTCGGCGCGGGGATCGCGCCGCTGTCGCAAGCGACCATGCTGGACATCTACCCTTTTCACCGCCGCGCCCAGGCCATGGCGTTGTTTTCGATGGGCGTGACGATGGGCCCCATGCTGGGCCCAACCCTGGGCGGTTATCTGACCGATCTCTATAGCTGGCGGTGGGTGTTCTATGTGAACCTGCCGTTCGGCATAATGGCGGTCACCGGCCTGCTGCTGTTCTTGCCCAAAGCGCCGACCCGCCCGCACCTGAAATTCAGTTGGTATGGTTTCGCCATGCTGGCCATCGGCGTGGGCGCGGTGCAGTTGGTACTGGACCGGGGCCAGATCCTGGACTGGTTCACCTCGCGCGAGATCGTGGTCCTGACCGTGATCGCCGGCCTCGCGTTCTATTTGTTCGTCGTCCACATGTGCACGTCGGACCGGCCCTTCCTGCCGACCGCGTTGTTCAAGGATCGAAACTTCACCTCGGCGATCATCATGGTGTTCTGCTTGTCGGGCGTGATGCAGGCCACTGGAGCGTTGCTGGCGCCGTACTTGCAAAAACTCGCCGGATTCCCGGTCCAGGACGCGGGCTGGGCCATGGCGCCGCGCGGCATCGGCATGATCTTCTCAATGTTCCTGGCGAGCCGGCTGGGCATGAAGGTCGATCAGCGCAAGATCATGGCCTGCGGACTGCTGATTCTTGGCGCCGCTCTGTACGACATGAGCACCTGGACCCCCGCGGTGACGTTGAGCCGCACGATGTTCACGTTGATGACGCAGGGGTTCTCGATTGGGCTGGTGTTCAACCCAATGACGGTAATGGCCTATACCTCGCTGTCGGCGCAGTATCGCGGCGATGCCACCGCGGTGCAGTCGCTGGCACGCAATATCGGATCGGCCATCGGTATTTCGGTATGCACCTTCACGCTGACGCGCGGCTTTCAGACCAATCACGCGGCGATCTCGGCCGGCATCACGCCGTTCGAGCGGATCTTGCAGGGTCACGACCACGCGGGGATTCTGCTCGACCCCAGCAGGCGTCCTGGCGCCGTGCTGCTGGACCAGATGATCACGTATCAGGCGCAGATCATCTCCTACAATAACGATTTCCGGCTGATGACGCTGGCGGTGCTGCCGCCGTTGTTGCTGTTACTGTTGATGCGCCGGCACGCGCTGCCCGCCAAGGTTCGCGGCTGAAGGGTGGAGTGGTCAGCCAATCACTTGGACAACAGGCATAAGGTTCGTCCGTTATCAGGCGGCGGTCGATTGTCTCGCAGTCCGGTCTGCCTGGTCCAGGAGCAGGCCGGAGACCGAGATGTCTTCATCCATTTGGTCCCAGTGCAGTCCGTGCCCGCTCACGCTGATTTCATAACCGGCCCGTTGTGCCGGGGTGGCGGCCAACAGTCTTGGGAACCATGTGAGCGGAACACCGAGGGCCCGGCCGTCCACAAGGCCGACCCACATCATGGTGTCGTCGAACCAGACCCGATCAGCGGAAATGGTCATACCACGCCCTTTCAATCGGATACTTCCGCAAGGCGATGGCACGCGTGATTCCCGCGAGAGTTGGATCGTTGAAGGCCTCCGAGCAAGCGACGCTTACATCCGGGCAAAGCCAAAACTTCGCCTCTCCTCCAGCCCCGCGCGCATGGATATGAGGCGGCTCGCGCGGATCGCCTTCGTTCGAGAAGAAGAAAAAGGCCTCCTCGCTGTTTGGAGTGGGTGGTAATGAACGCTCAGTTCTCTGCATTCTGATCAGTTTTTCTTCTCGACTGCCGACAATACACGGGCAACGACTGCCGCCTGACCAGTTTCTTTGTTCGGCTGGGGCGCCGTTTCTTCGTCCCGG
>SHWL01000054.1 GCA_009693865.1 Acetobacteraceae bacterium
TTGACTCTCGTTGTAGCGCGCGACGGCCCGATTACTGCCACACAGCGCCCGGCCCATCGGCCACGCCAGAACGAGATTGGTTTCGATGTCGGGGACCTCTATTTCAACTCATTGAAATTACGGGATAAAAATGAGGGGATGACTGAGGCTCGCCACCGGATTCCAGTCACCACTTCAACACGTGGGGAATCACCTCACTCTCGCCTCCCCCTTGCCGCCACCGCCAACACAAGCCCAACCCCCACGACAATCACCGTCGCCAGCGCGTAGATCTCCGGCGTCACGCCCAGACGGGTCGCCGAGAACACCATCATCGGCAACGTCGATGCTCCTGGTCCGGAGGTAAAACTCGCCACGATCACATCGTCCAGCGACAGCGTGAACGCCAGCAGCCAGCCCGCCGCCAGCGCGGGCGCCAGCAACGGCACCGTCACATGGACAAAAACCCGCCAGGGCGGCGCGTACAGGTCCGCCGCCGCGTCCTCCACCGCCGGGTCCATGTCGGCCAGCCGCGCCCGCACCACCACCGCGACATAGGCGACCGAGACCGAGGCATGGGCGATTGTCACCGTTCCCGCCCCTCGCCCCGAGGGCCAGCCGGTGAAACGTTCCAGCACCACGAACAGCAGCAGCAACGCCAGGCCGGCGATCACCTCCGGCAGGACCAGTGGCGCGAACAATGCCGCTTCGAAAACCGCGCGCCCGCGGAACCGGCCGAAGCGGGCCAGCGCCATCCCCGCCGCCGTGCCGATCACCAGCGCCAGCGACGCCGAGACCGCCGCGATCCGCAGCGACAACCACGCCGAGTCGAGCAGCGCGGTGTCCTGAAACAGCACGCGATACCAGCGCAACGAAAATCCGGACCAGGCCGTGACGGAACGGGAATCGTTGAAACTAAATCCGATCAGGAAGGCAACCGGCAGGTACAGAAACGCGTAACACACGACCAGCCATCCGATCAGCGTGCCGCGCGACAACATCCGGCTCTCCGTAAAATACAGCCGTTGCAAAATCCAGCCGTTGGGAATCCGCATCAGACCGGCTATGAAGTCAGCGTAACACACCGGACCCAGGTGACACGACATGGCCGTATCCAGCCGGGCCGCCCGCATTGGCCGCCTTTCGCCGCTCCCCACCGGCCGAGCACCGCGGACCGGCACCGGTAGCCGCGCGGCCGAACTGACCGGGCTGATGCTGGCCTTCGCGGGCCTCGCGCTGCTGATCGCGCTGGGGTCGTACGATCCGCACGACCCCTCCCTCAACACCGCCTCCTCCCGCGACACCCACAATCTCGTCGGTCCCCTGGGCGCCGTCGTGGCCGACCTCTTGCTGCAAAGCTTTGGCGCCGCCGCGGCGTTGCCCGGTATCACGCTGCTGGTCTGGGCCTGGCGGCTGGGATCGCGGCGCGGCATGGGCTCGGTCGCTGTACGGCTGGCCTCGCTTCTGGGCGCGATTCCCGCCGTTGCCGCCGCCTTGGCCGCGTTGCCAGCCAACAGCGCGGTAAACTGGCCAACCTTATCGGGGCCAGGCGGGGCGGCGGGACGCATGTTGGCCGATGCGGCGCTGGCCCTTGGCGCCCGCCTCGCCGGACCGGTGGGCGAGGCGTTCACCTGGATCGGCGGCACCGGGCTGGCGATGGTCCTGGCGGCGCTCGCTCTGGGCCTGACAGTGTCCGAGTGGCGCTCAGCCGGCCACTTCGCCAAACGCGCGGCGCATGCCACGGCTCGCGGCAGCCGAAGCAGTTGGCGTTGGATGAGATTCGGCCTGCCGGTGCCCTTCAGACTCCCGAAATTGCCGCCGCTGCCGTTTCGCGACCGGCCCACGCCGATCCACCCCTCGCCTATCCATGACGAAGAGCCGATCGACGTGCCGATCACCGTGTCGCGCGGGTATGAACCCCTCGATCCCATTCCGTTGCCGGTGCCAATCCCCTCCGGCCGGAAAGTCCAGGCTCCCCGCCCGCCGGAGCGCCCTCGCCCGACCAACGACGACCGGCAGGAAAAACTTGCCCTGGACGGTTGGCGCTTCCCTTCGCTGAACCTGCTGCATCCGCCGCCGCAACAGGCGCAGACCGGCCCGACCCGGGAGGCGCTGGAAGGCAACGCCCGCCTGCTGATCAAGGTCCTTGGCGATTACGGGGTAAAGGGCACGATCGTTGAAATCCGGCCCGGCCCGGTCGTGACGATGTACGAGCTGGAGCCCGAGGCGGGCATCCGCAGCGCCCGGGTCATCGGTCTCGCCGACGATGTGGCCCGCAGCCTGTCCGTCACGGCCGTCCGCATCGCCACCGTTCCAGGCCGCAACGTCATCGGCATCGAGGTGCCGAACGCGAAACGCGACACCGTGTATCTGAGCGAAATCCTGTCCAGCGAGGAGGTTCGCAAGAATGCCGGCCGCCTGCCGATCGCCTTGGGCAAGAACATCAGCGGTCAGGCGGTGGTGGCCGATCTGTCGCGGATGCCGCATCTGATGATCGCGGGCACCACCGGGTCGGGCAAATCCGTCGGCGTCAACGCGATGATCCTGTCGTTGCTGTACCGGTTGTCGCCGGATCAGTGCCGCCTGATCCTGATCGATCCCAAGATGCTGGAACTGTCGATCTATGACGGCATCCCGCATCTGATGGCCCCGGTGGTGACCGAACCCGCGAAAGCCGTCACCGCGCTGAAATGGGTCGTGCGCGAAATGGAACGCCGTTACCGCGCCATGAGCCAACTCAGTGTCCGCAACATCGGCGGTTACAATGAGCGGGTCGAGGATGCCCGCCGCAAGGGCGAGGTCGTCAACCGCCGCGTGCAGACCGGCTTCGACTCCGAAACGGGCCGCCCCACTTTCGAAGATCAACCGTTGGCGCTGGAGCCTTTGCCCTTCATCGTCGTCGTCGTCGACGAAATGGCCGATTTGATGATGGTCGCGGGCAAGGAGATCGAGCAGGCGGTGCAGCGTCTGGCGCAGATGGCCCGCGCCGCCGGCATTCACGTCATCATGGCGACGCAACGTCCCTCCGTCGATGTCATCACCGGCACGATCAAGGCCAATTTTCCGACCCGGATTTCGTTCCAGGTCATTTCCAAATTCGACTCCCGCACCATCCTCGGCGAACAAGGCGCCGAGCAACTCCTGGGCATGGGCGACATGCTGTACATGCAGGGTGGCGGCCGCATTACTCGCGTGCACGGCCCCTTCGTTTCGGATGAGGAAGTCGAGCGCGTCGTCGCCTTCCTGCGCGAACAGGGGGAGCCGGTTTACCTCGACGAGGTCACCGAGCCCGTGGACAAGAACGACGAGCCGCTGATGTCCGGTATCTCCGGCGCCAACGATGGCGAGAAGGGCCTGTTCGATCAGGCCGTCGATCTGGTGGCGCGCGAGGGCAAAGCCACGACGTCGTTCATCCAGCGGCACCTCAATATCGGCTATAACCGCGCGGCGAAACTGATCGAGCAGATGGAACGCGAAGGCATGGTCGGGCCAGCGAACCATGTCGGGAAACGGGAGATTTTGTTGCGCCGGACGAATCACGACGACGAATGAGAACGTCTGCTCCACCGTTGTCCGGCGTGTCATACCAACGGCCAGAAGTGTTGACCCTTGCCCTACACCGTCATCCACGGGCTTGTCCCGTGGACCGGTCGCGTTACCGTGCCGCTTCGGGCCCCCGGAACAAGTCCGGGGATGACGTGGAAAGGGCATTGCCACCGGTCAAAACTTTGGGCTGCCGGTATCAGGCACCACCCCTTCCTTGTCACGCCCCAGCGTATCCGGCGCCACCCCTCGCTCGTCATGGCCCGGTTCGTCCGGGCCACCCGTCGCGGCACGGCATTGGCCTCCATGGGTGATGACCGGAACACGCCTCCTTTTCGGTTTGGACCGGGTGCCCAGTACCCTGTCCACCGACGACACCAGGCTCCCGGCGGTCGACCTCGTCGCGGCCCCGCTCCGGCTGAATTCGGTCGCACTGCCGGCCGAGGCATGGGGTTCCGGCGATCCGGATCGCGCGCCGCGGATACAGGCCATGCGGACCTGGCTGCTCGCCAGTTGCGGCGACTATAACGTCGCCCTTCAGCGCGCCGTTACACGCTACCTCGAAGCCATCACCACCCATGCCGCTGACAACAGCGACGCCCTGGCGACCGGCCTGGCGCCGTTCCTCGGGCTATATCGGGTGGAGGATTGGTGCTGGTCGGCCCTACGTCCTTTGCCACGCGCGTGGTGGCGTCAGGACGGCGCCTGGCTGCACGCCGATCTTGCGTTCTGGGACGGAAGCGCGGTGATCGCGATGACGTCACGGGATTTCGCGACCGGCGAGCTGCCCAGACCGTTCCAAAACTTCTGGAAAGGGCAGACTTTGCCGGTCAGCCCGTTCCGGCGTGAATTTCCAACCTCGCCCGATGGCGTTTCGCTCAGACCGTCATCTCCAGGACATACAGCCCCCCGCTGAAACGATCGACCGTATAGATCAGACGATTTTCATCGACATAGACGTCGTTGATCTGGACAGACCGCTGCGTGGCCGACGGCGCCTCGGGCACATAATGGGCGACCTCGACCGGTTGGAAGGGATTGGTGATGTCGTGCACCCGCAGACCGCCATTGAAATATGTCCCGAACACCAGCGTGTCCGAGCGGAACGCCGGTCCGGGCCGGTTCTCGTGCAGATTATGCGCGCCGTAGCGGCCGCCGCGGAACGCATGTTCCTCGACCGGTGGCAACGGAAGAGTCGAGACGCACACAAGGTTGCTTTCCAACCGCGCATCGAGGACCCACACCAGCTTCGGCCAATCCGCGCCATCGTCGCGGACGCATTCATCGCTGACGATAAGCAAGTTCCGGTCGAACAGCGGCATCGCGGTATGGGTGAAGCCGGGGAACGGCGGGTGCGGATTCCAATGCCCAACCATTTTCGGCGCATTCAGATCGCCGATATCGAGAATGATGGCGCCACCATCGAGGTAACCGATATAGGCGCGATCCGGCCGCTCGGGATAAACGTTGGTATTATGGGCACGCCAGCCACTGTCGTTTTTCGGGTGCCGCGGTGGAGGGGATGCCGCATCGCCCTCGGCGACGCCAGGATACCACCAACGGCAAATTTCACGCGGTTTGGTTGGGTCGCTCACGTCGATGGCGCGGAACGGCTGGTCGTCGCGGAGATTGCGCGGCGTGAAATCGGGCGCGCCCCCGGCGAAATAGATGGTCTTGCCGTCGATGAACCATAATTGATGCACCCCGCGCGAACTCGGGCCGGAGCAGTCGAAAAAGCCGATGACGCGCGGCGCCTCGGGGGTGGAGATGTCGAACAACTCGATGCCGGCGGGCTTCAATCCGTGCGTGCTGGTCTGATAGGCCACCGCCATCACATCGCCGCAAACCTCCAGCGAGTTGGATCGCACATTGCGATGCGGCAATTCGGTCTGGCAGATAACCCGCGGATGCAAGGGGTCGGTGACGTCGACACCGGTGAAATTCTTCGGCGCGGATTCATGCGCGAGCCACAGAATGCGCCGCCCGGTGCCGGTGAGTTGCATGCTCAAGCCCTCACCGACATTGCCGAACCCCGCGAGCGTGTCGCGCGACACCAGCCGCATGTTATGAGATTCCGCTTGCGCCATGGCCGTCTCTCCCCCCGAATATCGTTGGCGGCAACGTGAAGGACTTTGAAGACGATGCAAAGCGACCGTCGCGACAACGTTCCGGTGACGATCATCACGGGCTTCCTTGGCAGCGGCAAGACGACCGTGCTGAACCGCCTGCTGCGTGCGCCGGACCTCGCCGACACCGCCGTGATCGTCAACGAGTTCGGAGAGGTCAGCCTCGATCACCTGTTGATCGAGCAGGCGATCGAGAATGCTGTTCTGCTGAAGAATGGCTGTATTTGCTGCACCGTGCGGGGCGACATCCTCGACACCATTCAGGAACTGTTTCGCAAGCGGGAGACGGGCGAACTGCCATGGTTCCGGCGGATCGCCATCGAGACAACCGGGCTCGCCGATCCGGCGCCGGTCGCGCACACGCTGATCGACGCGGACCAATTCTGCCACCTGGACGGCATCGTCGTGACCGTGGATGCGATCCACGCGGGCGCGCAACTCCGCCAGCAAGAGGAGGCCCGCCATCAGGTCGCGTTCGCCGATCGCATCCTGCTGACGAAGACCGATCTGGTCACCGCGGCGGAGGCGGACGCGGCTGAATTAACGATCCGCGCCTTCAACGCCCAGGCTCCGATGCGGCGGGTGATCGATGGGGACGTGACGCCGGACGATGTGTTTGGGCTGGGACCGGAGGCGCGTCCGGCGAACTGGCTGGGCGCAACGAAGCACGACCATCACCATCATGACCACGACAACATCGCCTCGGTCGTATTACGGACCAGTCACCCGATCACTGGGCCGGCCCTGGCGCTGTGGCTTGATTCACTGCTGTCGCTGCGAGGCTCCGACATCTTACGGCTGAAAGGCATCGTGCGCGTCACCGGCGTCGCGCGACCGGTGGTGCTCCAGGCCGTGCACCATGTGCTGCACCGGCTGGTCATGCTGTCCCCTCAGGCCGAGGCCGCCTGGGGCGGAACCGGTGGCGAAATCGTGGTGATCCACCGAGGTCTGCCGGAAGCCGGGGTACGCGCGAGCTTCGAGGCGGCGATTACGTCCGGCGCTTGACCCAGGCTACGCCGCATCCTCCAAAATCATCGCCGCCGCCTTCTCGCCGATCATGATGCTTGGCGCATTGGTATTCCCCGCCACGACCTGCGGCATGATCGAGGCATCCGCCACCCGCAACCCCGCGACCCCATGCACCCGCAGCCGCGGGTCGACCACGCTGTTCGGTCCGGTCCCCATCGCGCACGAACTGCTTGGATGATGATTGGAAACCCCGGTCTGGCGCACGAACTCCGCCAGGTCATCGTCGCTCGCAGCGGACGGCCCTGGGGCGAGTTCCTCGACGATATAGGGCTTCAACGCGGGTTGACCGGCGATTTTCCGCACCAGTTTGATCCCCGCCAGGATCGCTCGCATGTCGTAATCGGTGCGCAGGAAGTCGAACAATATCCGCGGTGGAGCCAACGGATCGGGCGAGGCCAGCCGCACGGTTCCTCGTCCATCCGGCCGCAAATGCACCGGGCTGAGCGTGAAGCCCGGAAACGGATGCGGAACGACCCGATCCTTGGTCCGCTCCAATGTGCTCCACTCCAGCAAATTGATCTGCAAATCCGGCCGTTCCAGCCGCGGATCGGAACGGGCGAACAACCCGGCGTGAATACCGTTGCTCGCCATCGGACCGGAGCGGAACAATCCGTATTGCGCGGCCGCCAGAATCTTCCGCGGCCAACTGTTCTCCAGATCGTTCAACGTGATCGGCTTCGCGCACCGCCAGCTTAAATAGGTATTGAAATGATCGTGCAGATTGCTTCCAACCGCCGGCATGTCGCGCACCACCGGGATGCCCATCTCCTGAAGATGCGCTTCCGGGCCAATGCCGGATAACAACAACAGTTGCGGCGAGCCATACGCGCCGCCCGAAACGATCACCTCTCCCTGAGCGCGCGCGACCTGGCGTCCGCCCGCGGAATGATACTCAACTCCAACGGCGCGGCCGTTCTCGATCAGCACTTTCGTGGCATGCGCGCCGGTACGGATTTCCAGGTTGGCGCGGCCTTTGGCAGGGACGAGATAGGCTTTCGCCGTGCTCCAGCGGCGGCGATTGGCGGTCGTGGTTTGATAGTAGCCACAACCCTCCTGCTGGGCGCCGTTGAAGTCGGGGTTACGGCGGACGCCCGCCTGCTCGCAGGCCTCCAGCACGGCGTCGGCCAGTTCGAAACCGGGAGGATGGCTGGACACGCGCAGCGGCCCGCCGGTGGCGTGGAACGCGTCGGCGCCGCGTTCCTGGTTTTCGGCTTTCTTGAAGTAGGGGAGGACGGAATCCCAATCCCAGCCCTCGCACCCTTTTTGCCGCCATTCGTCGTAATCGGCGTGATTGCCGCGGATATAGACCATGCCGTTGATCGAACTCGTTCCGCCCAGGGTCTTGCCGCGGGGGAGGTAGAGCTGGCGGTTGGCGAGTTGCGGTTGCGGCGCGCTTTCGAACTTCCAGTTCACGGCTGGGTTGATGTACGTGCGCGCGAAACCGAGAGGAATGTGAATCCAGGGGTTGGTGTCGCGGCCGCCGGCTTCCAGTAACAGCACGCTGTGTTTGCCGGATTCCGAAAGGCGGGCCGCAATCGCCGCGCCCGCGGAGCCGGCGCCGGTGACGATGTAGTCGAATGTGTCCACGTTATCCTCGCCCAATTGGCGGTTTCAGGGATCATGGATTGGGGTTTGGGTCAATGTTTCGGATGGGAGGTTCAGGGGATGGAGCGGTGGAAGGACCGAAAGCAAGCAAGCGTGAATCACGGATTACACGGATTCTGGGCACGGATTACACGGACGATGACCCGACGTCCGATGCCTGAATTGATTTTCACGCCGCTCGCGCGGTGGGATGAATCCCGTTCCGTGTAATCCGTGCCCAGAATCCGTGTAATCCGTGAGAATCACTTTCTTGCTCGCTTCCTTTACCAAATCCATTAACGATTTCTCCACCATTCCGCCCGATGCTCCCGCCACACCACCATCGGGAGCTCACATCATGAAACCAGGACTGGCCCACGGCGGAGACCTCACCTATCGTCTCATCGGCCTCGCGATGCGCGTTCACAACCGCCTCGGCCCGGGGCTTCTCGAATCCGCCTACCAACGATTCCTGTGCCACGAACTCACCAAAGCCGGCATCGCCTTCGACCAAAAAGTCCCCATCCCCATTCGCTGCGACGATGGCACGATCGAAACCGGCTACATCGCTGATATCATCGTGCGCCAGGAGGTGATCATCGAACTCAAATCGGTCGACCAAATCCACCCGCGGCATGAATCCCAGCTCCTGACCTACCTTCGCCTCTCCGGTTGCCCGATCGGGCTACTCATCAATTTCAACACCGTCTCCCTCACCGAAGGCATCCTCCGCCGGGTTCTCACGCCCCTCCCCGCTCATGGCCCTGCTATTGAGCCCACCGCCGCGACCCGGTAAGCACGCACCACGGCCCGGCCACGCCCGGACCAGGGAGGCTAACGAAACCCGTGGACATCGAGGTCCTGATCGAATCGGTGCTGAACGCGGTCACCGCGGGCATCACCATCGGCTGCATTTACGGCCTGATGTGCATCGGCCTCGGGATGATTTTCGGCATCATGAAGGTCGTCAATTTCGCCCAGGGCGAGTTGCTGATGCTGGGAATGTTCGCGAGCTTTTATTTGGTGACGGGCGGCGGCATTCTGGCGTTCCTCGGCCCCTATATCGGGCCGTTCGTGGGCGCCATGCTGGCGGGGCCGATCGTGTTCCTGGCGGGCGCGTTCCTGCACAAATTCCTGATCAGCCGCGTGTCTGGGCTACGTACCGCGGGCTCGATCGACGACGGCCATTTCGGCCAGTTGATCATCACGCTCGGCATTTCGCTGATCCTGCAGAATGGGGGGATGATCGTCTTCGGCAGTGTTCCGGTCACGGTTCAGACCCCGCTTTCGTCCAGCGCGTTTCTGCTTGGCCCGATCTACGACGACGCAACCGTGTTTCTTAACAAGGCCAAGCTGGTCGCCTGCGCCGTGGCCATCATCACCGCGCTGGCGCTGTATTTCACGATGGAGTTCACCCGCATCGGCAAGGCCCTGCGCGCCGCCGCCGACAACCCGGTCGCCGCGACCTACATGGGCATCGACGTCGACAAGTACTACCGGATGGCATTCGGCCTGGGCTCCGGCATCACCGCGATCGCGGGCGGGCTGATGGCGACGTATCTGTCGTTCGGTTCCTTCATCGGCTTCGACTATGTCATCATCATGTATTCTGGCGTCGTGTTGGGCGGTATCGGCTCCATCATGGGTGCGTTCTGGGGCGGCCTGACGGTGGGCTTCGTGCAGCAGGTCTCGGCCTTGGTGCTGCCGCCACAATTGCAGAACGCGGCGATTTTCGTCGCCTTCCTGATGATCGTGCTGCTGCGGCCGCAAGGCCTGTTCGGCCGCTCGGCGGAGCGCGCATGACATGAGAATTGGAACCGCCGGAAACCTCCGCCGCGACCTGACGATCCTCATCGGCCTGGCCGTTATCTACCTGGCCGCCTCCTGGTTCGTGCCCAACAGCTACTTCCAGTTGATCCTGACGCTGGTGCCGATCTGGGCCGCGTTCGGCGTGTCGTGGAACATCCTGTCCGGCTACGGCGGCCAGCTGTCATTCGGGCACGCCAGTTTCTTCGGCATCGGCGGCTACACCGTCCCACTGGCGCTGATTTACTGGGACATCACGCCGTGGCTCGGCATTCCCCTGGGTATCGTCATGGGAGGCATCGCCGCGCTGATCATCGGCACCCCGACGTTCCGCCTGAGAGGCCATTACTTCGCGCTGTCGATGCTCGCCTACCCGCTGGCGATCCTGTATTTCCTGCAATATCTCGGCTTCCAGGAAGTCTCGATGCCCATGCATCGGGAAGCGCCTATCGCATATCTGGAGTTCTCGGACCCCTATTCCTATACGATCGCCGCCGTGGGCTTGTTGTTCCTCGCGATGCTGGTCTGCCTTCTCATCGAGAATTCCCGCTTCGGCCTGGCGTTGCTCGCGATCCGGCAGAACGAACTGGCGGCCGAGGCGGCGGGCATCGATTCGAAGACCTGGAAAATGCGGGCGCTGGTCGTCTCCGGCATGATCGCGGCAGCCGCGGGCGGGCTGTACGCGTGTGTCCAACTGGTGGTGACGCCGGATTCGATGTTCGGAATGCTGGTCTCGGCGCAGCCGGTGGTGATGACGCTGTTCGGCGGCGTTGCCTCACTGTGGGGCCCGATCATCGGCGCTGCTTTCCTGGTGCCACTGTCGAAGCTGCTGGACGCCTATGCGAGCGACTATCTGCGCGGCATTCAGGGCGTGGTTTACGGCGGCGTTGTCATCGGGATCATCCTGTTGGCGCCCGACGGCCTGTTCTGGACGATCCGCGACAGGTTCTTCAAACCCAAAACGCCCACGCCAATTCCTCCCCCGCGCGCCGCGGTCATTGGCAAGACACAAGCCGCCGCGATCGCCGCCGGGACACCGCTGATGGAAGTAAGCGGCCTGTCGAAATCCTTCGGTGGCCTGCGCGCCGTCAGCAATGTCAGCTTTTCGATCTCGCAGGGCGAAATCCTCGGGATCATCGGACCTAATGGCGCGGGCAAGACCACGCTGTTCAATCTGTTGAACGGCGTCCTTTCCAGCGACGAAGGCACCGCGACCCTCGCCGGCGAGTCCATGCTGGGCAAGAAAGTTCACCAGGTCTGCCACATGGGCGTTGGCCGCACCTTCCAGGTCGTGCGGAGCTTCCAGCGCCTGCCGCTGATCGACAACGTGATCGTCGGAGCCTACGGCGCCGGTCTGTCGGATCAGGACGCGGCCGATGAGGCGGTCCGCGCTTTGCACCGCACCGGCCTCGCCGCGCAGGCGGGCGTTCCCGCTGGGCAACTGACCAACAAGCAACTGCGGTTGATGGAACTGGCCCGCGCTCTGGCGGGCCGCCCCCGGTTGCTGCTGCTGGACGAAACCCTGGCCGGTCTGGGCCGCGAGGAATGCGACGACGTGCTGGACGTGCTGAACCGCCTTCGCGACGAGGGCATGACCATTGGGATCATCGAACACACGATGCACGCCATGATGCGGATCGCCGATCGTTTCGTGGTGCTGGATCACGGCGCCGTCCTCGCCGCCGGCCTGCCGCGGATCGTGGTGGAGGACAGGAGCGTCATCGAAGCCTATCTCGGCAAGAAATGGCTGGCGAAACAGGATGCTTGAGGTCACCAACCTCTCCGTCGCCTATGGCGGGCTGCGCGCGTTGACCAATGTGTCGCTGACGGTGAACCAGGGCCAGTTCGTCACCGTGGTCGGCCCCAATGGCGCGGGCAAATCCACGCTGTTCAAGACGATCTCCGGGGTGGTCAAGCCGATGGGCGGAACGATCACCTTTCTCGGGGACGATTTGCTGGCATTGTCCGCCGCCGAGCGGGCGCATCGGGGCATCGCTCATGTCCCGGAAGGCCGCCAGGTGTTCAAGACGCTGACGGTCCGCGAAAACCTCGAAATGGGCGCCTACCCAAAAACCGGACGCGCGGCGTGGGCTCGCTCGCTGGACCGGATACACACGCTGTTTCCAATCCTGGCGGAGCGCGCCCAACAGATGGCGGGCACGCTATCAGGCGGCGAACAGCAGATGGTCGCGATCGGACGCGGTCTGGCCAGCGCGCCAAAACTGCTGATGCTGGATGAACCGTCGATGGGCCTCGCGCCCACGGTTACCGACACGATCTTCGAGCGGATCTCGCAAATTCATACCGATGGCGTGACGGTCCTGCTGGTGGAACAGCGGGTCGCCGAGGCGCTTGAACTGTCCGACCATGGCTATGTCCTGGAAACCGGACATATGGTGCTGGAAGGCCCCTACGAAACTTTGATGGCCGATGACCGCGTGCGCAAATCCTATCTCGGGCTGACCGAGGATTGAACAACAGGGAGACGAACAAGATGGCAAACTTATCCCCCATTGGACGTCGAGGCGCGCTTGGCCTGGCGGGCGCCGCCGCTGTCGCCGGCAAGGCGGGCGCGCAAGCCCCCGCCGAAGTCAAAATCGCCATGCTCGTGCCGCTGTCGGGCCCATGGGCCCGATCCGGCCTGTTGGAGCAAATGGGCGCCCGCATGGCCATCGACGAGGTCAACGCCGCCGGCGGCATCAAAGCCCTGGGCGGCGCCAAACTGAAGCTGATGGAATACGACGCGGGCGATTCCCCCGAAAAAGCCAAGGACGCGGCGCAGCGCATGCTCGCGCAGGAACCCGATCTGGCCGGCGGCTTCGGTTGCTGGCACTCCGGCTTCACCCTGGCCGCGACCGAGGTGACGGAACGCGCCCAGCTGCCTTGGCTTACTCTGTCATATTCCGACCTGATCACCGGCCGCGGCTTCAAGAACGTGTTCCAGACCTCGCCCACGGCGGCATCGCAGGCCGTTGAGTTGTTGCCGGTCGTGATGGAACTCGCCACCAGTTCAACCGGTAAACGGCCCACCAAAGTCGCGCTCATCGGCTGCAACAACCCGGCCGTCGCGGCCTTTCTGAAGCCGATGCGGGACACCGGGTTTGCGGAACAGAAACTGACGCTGGTGGCCGATGAAATCTTTACCGCGCCGTTGGCCGACGCGACAACGATCGTGCAGAAAGTGCGGTCCGGCAAACCCGATTTCGTTATCGCGGCCCTGGACAATGTCGGCGACGATAAGCTGCTGCTGGAGAAACTCGCCGAATTCGGGCTTGGATCGAAGAAACTGCCGGTGATCGGTAATGGCGGGCATTGGCTGGTGCCGGAACTGCTCAAACTGACCGCGCCGGAAAACCTGGAAGGCATGCTGATCGGGCTCGCCAACTGGCCGAACAAGACCCTTTCCGGGCTGGAAAAGCGGTTCATGGACCGGACCAAGGAGCCGTGGTTCGGCCACGATTCGATCTTCCCATACGCACACGTCATGATCTTGAAGGAAGCGATCGAGCGCGCCGCCTCGGCCGACCGGCATAAAGTGGCGGCGGCCTTGCGCGCGATCGATATCACCGACGGACCGGCGCTGCTGTTCCCCGACGGTCGTCTGGCCTTCGACGAAAAGGGCCGCCGGAAGGGTGCCAAGATCAGCATCGTGCAGTATCAGAACAGCAAACCGGTCCTGGTGTATCCCGAGGCGATGGCGAGCGCCAAGCCGGTCTGGCCGAAGGTCGCATGATCCCAGCTTCCGTCATGGCCATGCCCCGACCTGGTCGGGGTATTGACCGGGCCATCCGATCCAGCGCGAAGTATCGTTTCAAAAGGTCAACGTCATGATCCCCTGGGAGGTCTTCGCGATCCGTTACGGCCGTAACGACAACGCGAAGCGGTCGACCAACTTCATCGGCGGCGACCCGCACGACGCGCCGATGCCTTTGGACTACTTCGTGTGGGCGATCCGGCAAGGGTCCAGAACCATCGTTCTGGACACAGGATTCGACGAGCCCATGGGCCAAAAACGAAACCGCCAGTTCCTGCGCTCCCCCGCCGATGGCCTGAAAGCCATCGGCGTGGAGCCGGACCAGGTGGAGGACGTGATCCTGTCGCATCTGCACTACGATCATTGCGGCAATCATGACATGTTCCCGGCCGCGAAATACCACGTGCAGGAAATCGAAATGGCATACTGCACGGGTAGTTGCATGTGCCACGACGGGCTGCGCGGCCCGTTCGAGGAAGAAGACGTGGTGGCGATGGTCCGCAAGGTCTTCGCCCGCCGTGTGGTGTTCCATGACGGCGAAGGCCAGGTCGCCGAGGGCGTCACCGTCCATCACGTCGGCGGTCACAGCAAAGGCCTGCAATTCGCGCGGGTGTTCACACAACGCGGCTGGATGGTGCTGGCCTCCGACGCCAGCCATTTCTATGCCAACTTCGAAACCGGCCGCGCTTTTCCCATCCTGCACAGTCATGAGGACACGCTGCGGGGTTATGAGAAGATGAAACGCCTGGCCAGCGCGCCGAACGCGATCATTCCGGGTCACGATCCGCTGGTCACAGCGCGTTATCCGGCGGCAAGGCCAGGCCTTGAGGGGATCGCGATGCGGCTGGATGTGGAGCCGCGTGCATGAGCCAGGAGGCCGCCGCGTTCCTGAGGGCGCGGCGGCGGCCGCTGGAACTGGTGATTTTCGATTGCGATGGCGTGCTGATCGATAGTGAAGGATTGTGCAACCGCATTGTCGCCGGAATTCTGACCGCCGATGGTTGGCCCATGACCCCGGAAGAATGCGAACATCGTTTCATCGGCATGAGTTTTTACGCAATGCAGCCGGTGATCGAGACCCGATTAGGCCGCTCGCTCGGACACGGCTGGGTTGATCGTGTCGTCGCCGATGTGACAGAGGCGATGGCGCGGGAGGTCGAACCCATGCCCGGTGGACGCGAGGCGCTGGAGGCGGTGACCGCCATGGGGCTGCCATGGCGGATCGCGTCAAACTCATCCCATGAGGAAATGGACGCAAAATTCCGCCGCGCCGGCTGGCTGGATCTGGTGTCCGGACGCCTGCACAGCGCGGTGGACGCGGTCATGCTTGGTGGCGCGGGCAAACCCGCACCTGACGTGTTTCTGGCGGCCGCGAGGGCGGAAGGGATCGATCCCGCCGGCTGCCTCGTGATCGAGGACAGTGTTCACGGCGTCACCGCCGCCCGCGCCGCCGGAATGGATTGTCTGGGCCTTGTGCTCCGTGGCGACGGAGCGGCCTTACGCGCCGCCGGAGCCATTCCGTTCCGGTCCATGCACGATCTGCCGGCACTGCTGAAGGGTGCGTTGGCGTGATGTTCACCGGTCGCGATATGGCTGGCATCGTGCGGTGGGTGAGTCAGCAGGCGTCACCACAGAGCCACAGAGCCACACAGAAACTGTTCGGCATAATCCCGGTACGCTTGAAGTCAGCCTCGCGGCCCGCCGCCCCCCTTCGTCATGGCCCGGCTGGTCCGGGCCACCGGTCGCGGCACTGTGCTCGGCCGGGTGGCACGGACACGCCGCGCCATGACGGGAGAAAGGACAGCACGCCAATCTTCAGAGCAATTTTCGAACTGGTTGAATCGGGACAACCCGCTCTGTCGTCATGGCCCGGCTTGTCCGGACCACCCGCCCCAGCACAGTGCCGCGACCGGTGGCCCGGACGAGCCGGGCCATGACGTGTTGGAGAATATCGGCCCGACGCAACCAGATCGGAAAACGCTCTAAGCGCGATGATATCGCATGCTGACCGCGCTTTACCCGTGGATCAAATCGTTCCACGTCATCGCCATGGTCGCATGGATGGCGGGCATGCTCTATTTGCCTCGGCTTTACGTATATCATTGCGGCACGAAACCGGGCTCGACGGACAGCGAGCGGTTCAAGGTGATGGAATATCGCCTGATGAAGCAGATCATAAATCCCGCGATGATCATGACCTTCGTGTTCGGCATTCTGCTTGTGCTGACCCCCGGCGTGATCGACTGGTCCGCCGGATGGTGGCACATGAAAATGGCCTGCCTGTTCCTGTTGACCGGATTCCACGGCGCCATGTCGAAATGGCGCCGTGACTTCCTGGAAGACCGTAACACGAAATCTCAGCGTTTCTACCGGATCGCCAATGAGGTTCCGGCGCTGCTTCTGGTGGTCATCGTCATCATGGTGATCGCCCGTCCCTTCTGACGGCCGTCTTATGCGTCCGCCGCCGGGGAGGCCACTCCATCGGGCGGCCAATGAACAAGGCCGTCCGCCAACGGAATGCGCAAGTTACGGAACAACATTGAAAACGACATCCAATTGCCCATGGCGATGACGAACTCCACCTGCGCGCCCGGATCGGTGACGTACTTCACCACCTCGGCCCAGGAGGCGTCGGAGATGGATTTACCGGCGAGACATTCGTCCGTCGCGGCCAGGATCGCTTTGTCAGCCGCCGTCAGCCGATCGGAATTTCGCCAGTCACGCACCGCCAACACGTCCTCGGGCGGAATCCCGGCCGTGGTTGCCACGCGCCAGTGCTGCGTCCACTCGTAAACCGAGCCGGTGACCCAACCGATCCGCATGATCATCATTTCACGCAGCCGCGTGTCGAACTTGTTGTTCTCCAGCAACTGCATCAATTGACTGAACGCGACCCTGGCAACGCCGGGATTATTGGCGACCACGCGAAATGCCTCGCTCGTGGTGCGCCGTTCCGGCATTCCCATCGCATCGCCAAGTTCTCGGGCGCGCTCCCGCGACACCATTGGCACTCGTAACGTCATTTTTTGTCTCCCTTCGCGATCCGGGTGGATCAGGTCACATAAGCCCCGCCATTCACATGGATCGACTGGCCGGTGATATACCGCGCCTCCTCGGAACAGAGAAACCGCACCATCGACGCGATTTCCTCCGGCCGCCCGCGCCGTCCGAGCGGACTATCGGGAAGCGCGGCCCGTCCATGATTGCCGCCCGCCGCGAAGCCCCTCACCGTCTCGATCGAGCCCGGCACGACCGTGTTCACGGTGATGTCGTGCGGTGCCAGTTCCTTCGACAGAGCGCGCGTCAGCCCCACCATCCCCGCCTTGGCCGTGATCGCATGCACCCGCCCTATTGCGCCGACATGCGAGGATATCCCTCCCAGGTTGATGATCGTTCCACCTCCGGCGGAGATGATATGCGGCGCGGCGGCATGCGCGCAATAAAACGCGCCATCGATCGTCGTGCCCATGATTTCCCGCCATTCCGCCGGCGTCATTTCGAGAAATTTGGTCTGCCGCCGGATCGATGCGTTGTTGACCAATACGTCCAGCCGCCCGAACCGCGCGACCGTCGCCTCGACAAGGCCCGCCGCCGCGACGTGATCGGAGATGTCAGCCAGATGCGTGTCGGCGTCGGACCCGGCCTCCCGCACCAGGCGAGCGGTCTCACGCGCGTCAGCTTCCGATTGACGCGCGGTGGTCATGATCCGGAACCCATCCGCCGCCAGAGCCAGCGCGATCGCGCGGCCGATGTTCAGCGCGCTGCCGGTCACCAGCGCGACCTTCCGTTCATCCGTCATCCTCAGGACCTCCATTCGTCCGCGCCGATTGGACAGCGAAAGCCGGTTGGTGTGCAATGGCGCGGTCACCTGTCCAAAAATGGAGGAAACCATGGCCACACCCCCGTCCCCAACCCGCGATGCCGTCCGCGGCGTCGTTCCCAAGCTGATCGACCTGAGCGAAAAGGTTCTGTTCGGCGATGTCTGGGAACGTCCGAATTTATCCAAGCGCGATCGCAGCCTGATCGTTTGCGCCACGTTGATCGCGACCTACCGCCCCGAGCAGTTGAGAGGCCATCTGCAACGCGCGCTGGATAACGGCGTGACCAAGGACGAGATTTCCGAGATGATCACACATCTCGCGTTCTATTCCGGTTGGCCCGCGTCGATGACGGCGGCGAACATCGCCAAGGATATTTTCGCGGCGAACCCTTGATCTTCTCGCCAGGCGCGGGATCCGCCGCGCCTGGCACCAGATATCTCTGATATGGAGAAAAACACACAATGAAGGCGGGTTTCATCGGCCTCGGCACCATGGGCGCCCACATGGCCGCCAATTTACAAAAGGGCATCCAAAAGGATGGCCACACCGTTCTCGTGAATGACGTCCGCAAGGAGGCTGCCGCTCCGCACATTAAGAACGGGGCCGTCTGGGCTGACTCGCCCGCCGCCATCGGCGCCGAATGCGATGTGGTCTTCAGTTCGCTGCCCGGCCCCGTCGAGTTCGACGCGGTCTCGTTCGGCGCCAACGGGTTGTTGTCCACGATCCGCAAGGACGCGGCTTATTTCGATCTCACCACGAACTCGCCGACCACCGTGCGCAAGGCGCATGAGGAATATGCCAAAAAGGGTGCTTTCCTGTTCGACGCTCCGGTCAGCGGCGGTCCGCGCGGCGCGAATACCGGCAAGCTGGCGATCTG
Source organism: Acetobacteraceae bacterium (assembly GCA_009693865.1). Lineage (GTDB taxonomy): Bacteria > Pseudomonadota > Alphaproteobacteria > Acetobacterales > Acetobacteraceae > Rhodopila. The sequence goes on from SHWL01000054.1 coordinate 18,520, forward strand.
GTGTGGCGGCGACCAGGACGTGTTCGAAAAATGGTTTCCGGTATTGTCAACGATCGGCGATCAGGCGCGCTATATCGGCGCGATCGGCGCGGGCTCGGTCGCGAAACTGGTGCATAACTGTTATGGTTATATCGCCACCGCGGCGGCGGCCGAGGTGTTCAGCATGGGCGTGAAAGCCGGCATCGCGCCGCTGGCGATCTGGGAAGCGGTGCGTCAGGGCGCGATCGGCCGCCGCGGCGCGTTCGATTCGCTGACCGATCAGTTTCTGCCCAACAAATACGAACCACCGGCCTTCGCGCTGCGTCTGGCGCACAAGGACGTGTCGCTGGCAACCGCTCTGGGCCGGGAACTGAACGTGCCGATGCGTCTCGCCAATCTGGCGCTGGCCGATCTGGCCGAAGGGCTGAACCGCGGTTGGGGCAATCGCGATTCCCGAGCCATCATGGTGCTGCAAACCGAACGCGCGGGCGTGACGATTGAGGTCGACCCGCAACGATTGACCGAAGCGCTGGAGAACAAAGCGAAAAACGGTTGAGGCAGTCTCGGGGCTTTGCCCCGCACCCCACCAAGAGGCTCTGCCTCCCCCGCCTTCGCAGGGGCATGCTTGGATCTCCGCCAAGGGCAGCGGCCCTTGGAACCATGACTTTTGATCAGAGCCTCAGGGGAGGCTACTCGGACGTCGATACGTCCGAGTAGCCTCCCCTGAGGCTCTGATCAAATAAATCGCGGTCCAGGGACCGTGTCCCTGGTGGGAGGTCCAGGAGGGCAAAGCCCTCTTGGCAGGGCCGGGAGCAGCGCCCTGAGCCTTGCCAAATCGCTTCGATCCGGCCTACCTCCCCCGCCGCGAGCCCGTCACCCGTTTCCCAGGTCCCCGAATTCGATCATGAAGTTCAGCCTTTACCTGGGAACGCTGTTTGGCATCGCCCTGGCGATCGGCCTGATCGCGATGAACGACGCCTCCGCCGTATTCGATCTCTTCGCCAAAGCCGGCTTCGGATTGCTCCCGGTCACCGTCGTCCGCGGCTCCATCATCCTTCTCTGCGCCGCCGCCTGGGCCACGCTGTACGGGAAGGCGCACGGCATCCCCTTCAGAGTCTGGCTCCTGCTGCGCTGGATCCGGGAAGGCATTAACGTCCTGCTGCCGGTCGCCACAGTCGGCGGCGAGATCGTCGGAGCGCGGCTGCTGACCTTCTGGGGTGTCTCCGCCGCGGTATCGGGCGCGGGCATTCTGGTCGATCTGCTGCTACAGGCCCTGGGCCAGGCCGTCTTCGCGCTTCTGGGAGTGCTGCTGCTGACCCGGATCGCCGGCACCGAGACCCTGACGCAATGGGTCCTGGCGGGCGTTGGCGTCGGGTTTCTCGCGCTGCTCGGGTTCTTCGCGGCGCTACGCTTCGACGGCGTCGGCCGGATTTGGCGTTTCGTGACCACCCAGGTGGCGAAATGGTCGCGGGACGGGTCGAAGAAGTTTCTGATCGACCCACAACGCCTGGCCGAGGCTCTGTCGGCGATCTGGAAACGGCCGCGCGCGGTCGCGATGTCGACAACCCTTCACACCACGGCCTGGCTTCTGGGCACGATGGAAATCTGGATCGCCCTGCATTGGATGGGGCACGATATTTCGCTCGCGGATGCGATGATCCTGGAAAGCCTTGGCCAGGCCATCCGAGGCGCCGCCTTCCCCGTTCCCGGCGCGCTTGGGGTCCAGGAAGGCGGCTTTGTTATCCTGGGCCACCTGGTGGGGATCGACCCGCAAACCGCGATCGCGCTATCGCTGGTCAAACGCGTGCCGGATATCGTTCTGGGACTGCCCGCGCTGTTCGCCTGGCATTGGCTTGAAGGACGGCGAAAGAATGCCCTACCACCGCCCTTTCCGGGCCTCCAACCGCTGAACGATGCGAATTGAGCCGGCCGCGGGCGAAGGAAAACGAGATGGACGCGATTGAGCAGACAGTGACCGAACCCACCACGGGGGTCGTGAATTCCTGGAACGAATGGGACCCCCTGGAGGAAGTGATCGTCGGACGCCTGGAAGGCGCGGCGATCCCGCCCTACCATGTGACCGTTACGTTCAACGTGCCAACCTTCACCGCGAAACTTCACCGTCTGGTCGCCGGATTCCGCTATCCCCGCTGGATGGTTAAGCGCGCGCAAACCGAACTCGACGGTTTCATCCACCTCCTGGAAGCCGAGGGCATCAAGGTCCGCCGCCCGGATATCATCAGCCACACCAAACGTTTTCGCACGCTTTCCTGGTCCAGCACGGGGTTTTGCATATCCTGCCCGCGCGACCTGTTCCTCGTGATTGGCGACGAGATCATCGAAACCCCCAGTTGCTGGCAGTCGCGATATTTCGAGGGCGACGCTTATCGCAATCTGTTCAAGGAATACTTCGCGGCGGGCGCCCGCTGGACCGCCGCGCCCCGTCCGCAATTGCTCGACGCGCTCTACAACCACGACTACCAGGTCCCGAAGAAAGGCGAGCCGTTGATTTACACGATCACGGAATGGGAACCGGTCTTCGACGCCGCCGATTTCGTTCGTTGCGGCCGGGATCTGTTCGTCACACAAAGCAACGTCACCAACCTCGCCGGCATCGAATGGCTCCGCCGCCATCTGGGCGAGCGGTTCCGGGTTCACGAGGTCGTTTCGATCTGCCGGCAACCCATGCATATCGACAGCTCGTTCATCCCGCTGTGCCCGGGTAAGGTACTGGTCAATCCGGAATATATCGATGTTGAAAAGCTGCCGGCGGTGTTGAAGACATGGGATGTGCTGATCGCGCCCAGGCCAGATCCGGTGGAGGGGATCATGACCAAAATCTCGATGTGCAGTCCGTGGACCAGCATCAATACGCTCATGCTCGACGAAAAGCGGGTGATCGTGGACAGCTCCCAACCGACACTGATCAAGGCGTTCAAGGACTGGGGTTTCGAGCCGATCCCATGCCCTTTCCTCAGTTACGGCCCCTTCGGCGGTGCCTTCCATTGCGCGACCCTGGACGTACGCCGCCGCGGTGGACTTCAGAGTTACTTCTGAGTGGGAAGACTTCAACCCGGCGCCTCTTGCATCCTCCGGGCATGCCATGCCTGATACTGGTCACGGCAAACGGAGGACCGGCCATGGACGAACCCAAACATCTGCACGAGCCCGGCGGCGATTTTCAGTGTCTGCACGAGTTCATTCCCGCGGCGCGAAAGAAGCTGTCCGACAACACCTGGGGCTATTTGGTCGGCGCGGCCGAGAGCGAGACCACGCTGCGGCGCAACCGGCTGGCGATCGACTCGCTGGCGTTACGGCCGCGCATCTGCGTGGACGTCTCAAAGATCGACTCCACCACGACATTGTTTGGCAAGCCCTGGCGGCTGCCGGTGTTCCTGAGCCCGGTCGGCTCGCTCGAATCGTTCGATCCCGGTGGAGCGGCGACCGCTGGCCGCGCGGCCTCGGCGTTCGGTTCCCCGATCATGTGCAGTTCGGTCACCCATCCCGGCCTTGAGGAGATCGCGGCGGCGACTCCGGGGCCGAAAATCTTCCAGCTTTATGTGCGGGGCGATAACGCCTGGGTCGACGACGTGGTGAAACGCGCGGTCGATCATGGATATGACGCTTTCGCGATCACCGTCGATACCGCGGCGTACTCCCGGCGAGAACGCGACATCGCCGGGCGTTTCGTGAAACCCTGGCGCGCCGCGGCGACCGGACACATGCATCAGGCAGGCTTCACCTGGGACAACGTGAAACACTTCAAAGACAAGCATCAGATCCCGCTGATCCTGAAAGGCATCGCCACCGCCGAGGACGCCGCGATCTGCTGCGAGAATGGTGTCGATGGCGTTTACGTCTCCAACCACGGCGGACGGCAGTTGGACCACGGCCGCGGTTCGTTGGACGTGCTGCCCGAGGTGATGGCGGCGGTGCGTGGCCGTGCGAAAGTCCTGATCGACGGCAGTTTCTGCCGCGGCACCGACGTCGTGAAGGCGATCGCTCTGGGCGCCGACGCGGTCGGCATGGGGCGCATGTATTGTTACGCGCTGGCGGCGGATGGCGACGCGGGCGTGCATAAGATGCTGGAGCTGATGGAACATGAAATCGGCGTGGCGATGGCGCTGTCGGGCGCCCGGACGTTGAACGAACTGAACCCCTCGTTCATTTTCCGAAATGCGCCGGTCGTGGCGCAACCGCACCAGCACAGCGCGTTTCCGTTGCTACAGGAAACGCCGGAGTATCGGGGATAAGACGGATGCCGGGCTGGCCGGAAGGCTGGCCCGGCATCCGCGGGTCATCCGGCGGCCGCCAGGACGTCTTCCGAAACCTGCGCGGTCTCCGGGACCTTCGCGCGCACCAGGGCGGCGATGTCCCCCATGGTGCCGATCGAATCGACCTCATCCTCGTGCAGTTCGAAGCCGAATTCCGATTCCAATGCCAGGATCAGGCGGATGAACCGGTCGGAATCGTACCCTTTGACATCTCGCAACGTCGATTGCGCGCTGTAATCCAGGTCCGGCTGGCCGAACGCATCGCGCAAGATGTCCCGCAACCGCGCGGCGTGCCTGCCATGAAGCCTGTCCAGCAGCGGGACGTCCGGCGTTTCCGCGGTCCCCCTGGCATAAGCGACGGGCCGCGCCGAACCCAGACCGGGTGCCGCTTCGGTCGTTTCGATACGGATCAGCAAGAGTTTCTGTAACGAGAATCCGAGAATCCGGTCGTCGGAATCCCCAAAGATCCTGGCCGGGCTCGTCGCATCCGGAATGCGCAGCGTCACGCCGATCGGCCGCTCCGATCCGGTCAGGGTTCTCGGTACGGGGACCTCAAGAACACAAATGTCTCCCACTGTCACGGTGCCGATATCAAATCCATCCAGCAGGACCCTCACGCGCTGCGCGGCCAGTTCGGTCCCATGGGTAAACGGCTCGCCCGCTATCAGAAGCCGGTAATCCCCTTCCCGCCGAATGGCCGGCAGTTGAAGCCGGCTTTCATATCCGCTGGTCCAGATATAATCGCGCTCGGGGTCCGACCAACCGCTCAGCGTGAATGCCTTACCGCTGCCATGCCCGCCGAAGGTCAACTCCATCACCGGCCGTGCCAGGTTCGCGTCTTCGTTTCGCGACAGGTTGTTCTCAAAGAATGTCGACACGGCGAGTTGTCCTTCCGCCGCCACCACGATACCGCTCGCCTTGCCAGGCCAGCGCGAATTCGGCCGCGCCCTCCCTTTTGTGAGATCGCTCAACTCATAGTCGAAGTCGTGAAAATAAGGTTCGAGAGTGGCTTCGCAGATCCGAATGAGCTCCGGCGTCAACTCGTTCCGCCAACGGCCAATCGACGCGGCGGGATCCCGGCTGGTCCGATGACCGCTGACGATGGCGCCTTCGGCTTCCGCGCGCGGCGTGACCAGGTCCAGACCGAGGAATTCCGACATCGCCCGGCGCAACCGGACTGGATCGCGCAGGAGGTCCTCGTAACGGATCACCATGGTGTCAGGTCCGGCATGGCGCGTGAGCCGGGTCAACCGCGGAAATGTCGTCTGGAGCATTGTCACCGCTTCCTCCGGGGGAAGCTTCCAGAACGCGATCGATGAGCACAACAGATCCCTGGGGTCGCGAACGATGACGATTTCCTTCACCGCGCCGAAGAACATTCGCGCGCCCAGGCCAACCTCCTCATCTACGTCGCCTTTCTCGCAGAAATATGAGGCGGACTCCTTGTTTTGTCCTTTCGCGAGTGTGGCGTAGAATTCCAGGATGAGATTCCGGAACAACGTCGCGTACTCCACCGGAACCCTGGTTCCCCAATAATCCCTCAGGCACTCGCCAGACGTGCCCAGATCGAAATAACCAGACTCGTTATACGGATTGCTCCCGATCGCGAAGCGCAATTCCGGCGCCAGCATCATTTCGGGGTTGGTTGACCGATCCCGGTCGGCATCCGCCACCAATGCGCGAAACGCGGCCGCGTGATACGCGATCTGCTTTATCTCGTACGGATAACGGTCGCCGGCCACGATATCCGGATGGCGGGCGAACTCGCTCATCAGCAAGGTCGTGCCGGAACGTCCGGTCGAGGTAACGAGGATGGGAACCCTGCCCTCGCCCGCCACACCCGGGACAGGCCGCGGCAAAACTCTCAGACCATTCTCGAATGGCAGAGCCGACCAGGTTTCGCTGACCGCGACCCGATGTTCCAGGAACGCGGACAACGGCGGATCGAACATGAAATCAAACCCGCATTTTCCAATCGCCGGTTCACCGTTCGGCAAGATCACATCGTCTCGCTCGTGAGTCGTGAGACAAACGCCGCGGTGCACGCCGTTGACAAAGATCGAAATGGAAACGGCGTCCTCCGGCCGATCCGTTCCGGCCGCCCAACCGCGTACGCGGGCGCGGGATATCTCGTCGATATATCCGGCCAGTGGCATGTCAGGACGTTACACCCATATCCGGGCTCGCGCGGCGCAGCAAAGCCGCGTTGGCGGTCACGCGCAGCCAGCCACTGGTGTCGGTGGCTTCGACATCGGTGGCCGGCGCGAAGCTTTTCAGATAGCCGCGCATCAGGCCCGGCGCGACCATTTCCACTTCCCCGGACCGGTGAGCCGCTGAAGCTGGCTCGACACAGAGCAAGGTCGCGGAACCGTGACGGCGAAGTTCCATGAGCAACGCCACCGCCTCCCGGAGGAGGAACGGCCGCCGCTGGTTCACCACGTAGATTTTCCGGCCGGCACGCAGGCCTTCATGGAATTTCCGCCGCAGGTAATCGAACCTGACGGCCTGCGCGCGCCACAGAGTTTGCGGACTGGCTTCATACTCCTTGACGAAGCTGTCCCAGTGCATGTCGTACGGCCGCAAAGACAACACATACTCCCGCGGTTCGGCGTCGTTGAGTTCGACCGTGAGCGCACCCGCATCGCTTGCCGCGTTGAGATCGTCGGCCAGGGCCCGAATCAGATTCTGGCATGTCCCGTGACCGAATCTGAAAAAATTCAGTACGTCGAGGCCCAGGTTCCGCTGAACCACGCCGAATTCACTGTCGGAGCCGAGACTTTCGAACCCTCGCAGGAGCGACACCGGATCCAGGCCCAATGCCGCTTCAATCGCGGCAGGCAGCGCGGCATCGTCATCCCCGAGGAACTGATTGGAAACCGCCATTGGCCGCGCGGACCCAGGCTGGTCCGTCCGGATCGATCCAAGGGCGGACAGTTCGGGCGGTAACGGAATCACATCGATCCGTTCGAATGCCAGACCCAACTGCCAGGTATCGTCCGCGAGGCGGACGTTTTCGAACTGGCTGGCATCCGGCAGAATGAAATCGATTGCCAGGACAGCCCGGCCTTCCACCAATTCCCTCGGCAGGGGCAGAAACAATATCGCGCGCTCAGCAAGTTTGAACTGCCCGATCACGATGCGTTCAAGCGCGATCGTGACTTCCCGAAACGGCACGGCGCCGGCGGCGATCGGCGGTTTCACGTCAAGCCGCAGGACGTGAATTCCTGGCGCGGAGGGCGCCGGCAGTTCCAGGCGGCCGGAGGAAGCGATCGTCCAGGACTCCCCTTGAACGCCATCGTGCCATCCATTCCGCAGGAATGGCCTCGCGGTTCCCCCCGGTCCGAACGTGTAGACCGTTGGCTGTGACCCGAGCCAAGGCGCCTCGGTCTGAGGTGGGGACAGAACGGCGACCGGAATGCCGGGATGACCCGGCTTCCGTCGCGAGTCTGGCGTGAACATGTCCTTCGTATAGGCCCGAACCACGGTGAAGGCCCCCGACAACGGCCTTGTGTCCTTGGAATGTCGCAACGCGTCGGGCCGGAAAAACGCCGGAAATTCGAACACGACGTCCAGGATACCATCGTCGCGCGTGATCGCCGGATCGATTTCGCATCGGATCATCGCCTGTTCGGACAAAAGCGTATCGCCAAGCAGAATGCCGTTGACGTGGACCCGCACAATCTGTCCGGCGATTTCCGGCGGCTTACGGCACGGCGTGATCTCAGCCTCCAGCACCAGTGGATCTCCGCAGGATTGGATTGGAATCCGCAGCCGGCTGCGCGGACCAATGCCCCAGATCATGGCGCTTTCCTGAGCACTCCAGCCTTCGCGGCGAAAGGAGACACTATTGCCGCCTTGCCGGAAGTCGATGATCACGAGGCTTCCGCCGATGTCCAGCCTATGATCTCAAGACTCCCCTCATTTTTGGCCGCATTTTACTGGCAGGTTGGTGGCACCGCTCCGCGTTGACTCTCGTTGTAGCGCGCGACGGCCCGATTACTGCCACACAGCGCCCGGCCCATCGGCCACGCCAGAACGAGATTGGTTTCGA
>SHWL01000055.1 GCA_009693865.1 Acetobacteraceae bacterium
CAAAATCGTCGCCAGGCGGGTTGAACGAAGCCGCTGTGACGCGGTGTAGACCCGTTCACACCGCCATCACGGCCTGACGGCCGCCGTGGCCGCATTTTCAGGTCCACGCAACCTGGTTGCCGAAAAACTCAGTCCGACAGGCTGCTAGTGTTCTTCCAACGACGTGACATTGACGCTGCCGGAACGATGCGCGAAGATCACCAGATCGCCTTCCCAGTGGCGAAGTTCCTGGCGCGTCGCAATCGCGGCGGGACGCGCAGCGATGCAACGGCTCGCCGGAATCGCCTTGGCGCGGCTTGCGGCCAAACCGTCGACGTCTCTTGCCCCGGGCCATTGGCAACAGACCATACAACGCGTCCTCGCGACAGCATGTCCCAGTGACGTTTCTATCGGGGACGCGGGTGACATTTCCATCGGTGATCTACAGCTGAATGCCGCAGAATATATCTTATGTAAATTTATCTGCAACTTAGACGTGGATTCGCCCCCCGCCCATCCCACTTGACCCAAACCCCAACCGCCGATCCAATCCCCAAGATGCACCAGGACAACACATCGCCTCCCCGCTCCGCGACAGCAGCACGCCGAGAGCGGGAGGCCGAGGCGCTCCGGGCCAATCTCCGCAAACGCAAAGCGCAACAGCGCGCCCGCGAAGCAGCGACCCGGGACGAACCGCCGGCCTCGCCCGATCAGCCGGCGGCTGACACGGTCGCTCAGGCGAGGCCGCCCGATCCGGCCGGCTGACCCAGATTCGGCAGCGGACGCGCGTCGCCTCGGCCACGATCCCTCCAGGTCCCGAACCACAACAAGATCGCACAGCCCGCGACGATCAGCGGCAGGTCCAGCCAGACCATCCAGCCAGGCCAGAACCGGAAGACGGCGGTGACGGCCCAGGAGAGGAACAAGCCAAGGCAGAAGACGTGCAGGCTGTGGCGTCCCGCCGCGGCAAGCCAGCGGCACAGCGTCGCATGCATCCACGGCGCCTCGCGCGGGACAAATCGCGCGACAACCAGGGCCAGCGCCATCGCATGCACCACACGCGGCAAGGCCAACGCGTCCTTGCCGATAATCCAGTCGCTTTCGGGAATGCCGAGGTCGAACGGCAATGCCCCGAACCAGGACAGGCGCAGAATAAGGCCCACCGCCAGCACCAGGATCGCCGCCCCGGTCAGTCCGCGCGACGGCTCGATGGCCCGGCCGTTCAGCAACATGCGCCGTCCCATCCAGACGCCCAACATGAACAGGATCTGCCAGGCCAGCGGATTGAAACCGACCGAGGTGTCATGGCCCAGGGACGGCGGGGTCAGGCCGAACAGCCATGCCGCCAGATACAGGCCAAACGGAGCTGCCAGCGCGGCGGCCCCGATCCGGCGCTCCAACCAGGCGAAGGCGGGCAACGCGGCCATCGACCAGATGAACACCGGCAGGATGTCCATGTAATTCGGTTGATACAGCGTGGTGAACGCCGCAGGGATTGCTCGTACCGGGTCATGCGCCAGGAAATTCCATCCCAGACGCTTCACCTCTCCCGGACACAGGCCACTGACCGTGACGGTGGCGATCATCGCGCCGAACAGAAAGAAGGTGACCATGTGCGTCCGGTAAAGCCGCGCCGTGCGCGCCGTCATGTCCCGGGCCGCCGCGGAGAACCCATCGCGCAGCGATTTGCGGGCGAAGACTGAGCCCAGCATCAGGCCGGACAAAAAGACGAACTGCTCGGAACTGTCGGATAACCCCCAGGCGCCGTGGATCAGCCAGGCGCCGATCCACGATCCCGCCGCGTGGCTGGCGAAGATCGTCAGTTGCAGCCACCCCCGGACGATATCGATCCGTATGTCCCTGGGCGGGCGAGGCAAAATGCGGGCCGTGGCGCCGGTCATGTCGGTCTCATCGGGTCGATCCCATTCGGTCGTCGTCCTGGTTCGTCTCGCGAGCGGATCAGGCGTTACAACGGGTTTACACCCGGGCGCGCGCTGCCCTAGATCAGGGATGCTTCCTCGCGCCATTCGGAGTCCCGGCCAAGCCATGCCCCCCTCGTCATGAGTGTCATGTCCGACCGTTGGATCCGCCAAATGGCCGAAACCCAGCGCATGATCGAGCCCTTCGAGGAAGGGCATAAGCGCGAGGGCGTCATCAGCTACGGCCTGTCCAGCTATGGCTACGACGCGCGCATCGCCGACGAGTTCAAGATTTTCACCAACATCGACTCGGCGGTGATCGATCCGAAGAACTTCGCGCCCACCAGCTTCGTCGATCGCAAGACCGACACCTGCATCATTCCGCCGAACAGTTTCGCTCTGGGTCATACCATCGAGTATTTCCGAATCCCGCGTGACATTCTGGTGATTTGTCTGGGCAAGTCGACGTATGCGCGTTGCGGCATCATCGTGAACGTCACCCCGCTGGAGCCCGAGTGGGAAGGCCAGGTGACGATCGAGATCAGCAATACCACCCCGCTGCCCGCTCGTATCTACGCGCACGAGGGGATCTGCCAGTTCCTGTTCCTCCAGGGCAACGAGCCGTGCGAGGTCAGTTATGCCGGGAAGTCCGGTAAATATATGGGACAACGCGGCACAGCGCTGCCGAGGATGTAGTCAAAATGGACCGAATTCGTATTCGTGGGGGCCGGCCGCTGGCGGGGGAAATTCAGATCGGCGGGGCCAAGAACGCGGCTTTGCCTCTGATGGTGGCGGGCATGTTGACCGAGGATCGGGTCGTCCTGTCCAACGTCCCGAAACTCGCCGATGTCGACACGATGAGTTTGTTGCTGGCCCAACACGGCGTGGCGGTGGAGCCGGTGGGCAACGACGGGCGAACCCTGTCCATCGGCGGTGCGATCACCAACACCGAGGCGCCGTATGACATCGTGCGCAAGATGCGTGCGTCGTTCCTCGTTCTGGGTCCGTTGCTCGCGCGGGTGGGTGAGGCGAGGGTCTCGTTGCCCGGCGGATGCGGGATTGGCACGCGTCCGATCGACCTGCACCTGAAGGGCCTGGAGCAGATGGGCGCGGTGTTTGAGCTCGATGAGGGGTATATCAACGGGCGCGCGCCCGGCAGATTGCGCGGCGCGACCATTGTGTTTCCGTTCGTTTCCGTGGGCGCGACGGAGAATCTGTTGATCGCCGCGTCGCTGGCGGACGGTCAGACGGTGCTGGCGAACGCGGCGCGGGAGCCGGAGATCACGGACCTCGCCACGTGCCTTGTGGCCATGGGGGGGCGGATCACCGGGATCGGCACGGACAAGCTGGTGGTCGAGGGCGTGGAGCGGTTGCACGGCACCGAGCACACGATCATTCCGGATCGGATCGAAACCGGCAGTTATGCCTGCGCCGCCGCGATTTCCGGCGGATCGGTGTTCCTGCGCGACGCTCGGCTGGAGCATCTGGGTGCGACCGTGCGGACCCTGCGCGAGGCGGGGGTGGAGATTCTGGAACAGCCGGGCGGGCTGATGGTGAAACGCCTGAACGGGCTGCACGGCACCGACGCGATGACTGAGCCGTATCCGGGGTTTCCGACCGATATGCAGGCGCAGTTCATGGCGCTGATGTCGGTGGCCGAGGGTGCGTCGATGGTCACCGAAACGATCTTCGAAAATCGCTTCATGCATGTGCAGGAGCTGAACCGGATGGGCGCGCGGATCAACGTGCACGGGGCCTCTGCCATTGTGCGCGGGGTGCCGTCGCTGAAGGGGGCGCCCGTGATGGCGACCGATCTGCGGGCGTCGCTGTCGCTGATCCTCGCTGGGCTTGGGGCCAAGGGGGAGACGATGGTGAACCGGGTCTACCACCTGGATCGCGGGTATGAAGCGGTGGAGCGGAAGTTGGCCGCGTGCGGGGCGGATATTGAGCGGATTGGCGGGTAGGGTGCGCATAATGGCGAACGAGGTGATCCAATGACAGAGACGACATCCGGCCGCGCGCATCTCATCGCCGGTGGTTTTCCGCCGGGTTCCAGCGCTGGGCATGACCACGACCATGCTCGCCTGCGGCTGCTGGGGTTGCTGGCGGAACGGGACATTCCGGCCTCGGTCGCCAACGATTTCGCCGACATTGAGAAATGGTTACCGGTCAGCGGGTTGCTGATCACATATGTGGCCGGTCCTTACCCGAATGCCGCGCAATGCGGTGCGCTCCGAAGCTGGATGGAGGCGGGCGGACACTGGCTGGGCCTGCATGGGACCAGCGGCGGGCGGGCCGAGCGCGTGGAGGGGGTGCGCAATCGCCGCACCGTGAAGACCGAGCATCACGCGCTGCTTGGAAGCTACTTCCTGACCCACCCGCCCTTGTGCCGATTTCGGGTCGACGTGCGCGACACCGATCATCCGGTGACCCAAGGGCTCGGCGTGTCGTTCGAGGTCGAGGACGAGCCGTATTTCATCGAGCTACAGGATCCGGGGTCGACGCGGATCTTGCTGACCGCGGATTATGGACCGGGCGCCGTGTCGCCCACGATTGGGACGCTCTACGCCTCGGATACGTCGTTGCAAGCTGACGGTAAGACGCGGGTGCTTGGCTATACCCGAGACGTTGGTAGGGGTGGCGTGACCTATTTCGCGCTCGGTCATTGCCACAACCCCGCCTCCCGCGCGGGGCGGCCCAGCGATTCCACGGACATGACGCCGGCTACGCTTCGAGGCCCGTGGGAAACGGATGCGTTCATGGCGCTGCTGCGCAATGCCATCGCGTGGAGGATGTCGTAGCGCTGGGCGTTGGGCAGCACAGCCAACCTGAAGCGACGCCCAAAATTAATCCGTCCAGCGGATATCTTCCTCGCTCGTCATCCCCGGACTTGTTCCGGGAACCTATTCCAGCACAGTGCCGCGACCGGTCCCCGGGACAAGCTCAGGGATGACGGCGGGAGGGGAACGCCCATGCGTCCAGATATCCAGAGCCGTTCGACCGACCTGGCTCTAACCCTCGGGATCCAGGACCACCACAGGGATCTCGCGTCCCCCGGACTTGAGCTGGTAGTCGGCGAAGGGCGGCCAAATTCCAACGGCCTGGGCCCATAACCGCGTCCGTTCCTCCCCGGTGGCGGTCCGCGCCTTCGCTCGCATCTTTTTGGTGCCGACCTGGACGCCGACCTCGGAATTGCCGAGGATGTTGCGGTACCAACCCGGATGCTCAGGCGCGCCGCCCTTTGAGGCGATCACGAAATAACTGCCGCCGGTTTGCCCGTAGAACAGTGGGAACAGGTAGCTTTGCCCCGACTTGCGTCCGGTCGTGGTCAACAGCAAGGATGGAACGGCCAACTCCGGCACGCCTGGCCGGACAATTGTGTAAATGTGACCGTCAGTGCCGCCGCTCGACAAATAGCGGTCCACATGATCCTTCATCCACTGGGGAAGGTTCGGCGCGAGCTTCGTTTCGGTCATTGTCGATTTTCCTCGTGCGTTCGGGGCTGGCACCGTGACGGCCAGATCAGGCCTCGGAGTGTAGCCGGTAGGGACGCGTGGACCAATCGAGCGGAATGTATGTCGATCCGTCCCGGTCCAGACCGTTGGCGACGGACTTCAGCCGCGGATTGACCCCTCCCGCGAATCGCCGCCGCCCCGTACACTCCGCCCATGCCCCACGCCGATTTCGTCCATCTCCGCGTCCATTCTGCCTATTCGCTCAGCGAAGGCGCCATCAAAGCCGACAAGATCGCCGCTCTGGCGCGCGAGGCGTCCATGCCCGCGGTGGCGATCACCGACACCGGCAATCTGTTCGGCGCCCTCGAATTTTCCCAGTACTGCATCGGCAAAGGCGTCCAGCCCATCATCGGTTGCCAGATCGCCCTGACTCGCGCGGACAACCCGCGTTTGGCCGCCGATCCCCTGGTCTTACTGGCCCGAGATGCCGCCGGCCTCGCGAACCTGCAACGTCTGTCGTCCATCGGCTTTCTCGATACCGACCCATCCCTGAAACCCAGCCTCGCGCTCGATGTGATCCGCGCCCATGCCGAGGGGTTATTCCTCCTGACCGGCGGCACCACCGGCCCCATCGCCCGGTTGCTGGCGGAGGGCCAGAAACACGAAGCTGAACGCCTGCTGGCCTCGCTGGTCGAAGCCTTCCCAGACCGCGTGATCATGGAACTCCACCGCCACCGCCTCCCAATTGAAAAAGCCATCGAGCCTGGGCTTATCGCGATCGCGGACGCGCATGGGATGCCGCTCGTGGCCACCAACGATTGCATGTTCGCGACGGCGTCGATGCACGAAGCCCAGGATGCGCTGCTGTGTATCGCAGAGGGGCGGTTGCTGTCGGAGAAGGACCGGCGCCGCGTCACCCCTGAGCACTGGTTCAAACCCGCCAAAGTGATGCGTGCCTTGTTCGCCGATTTGCCGGAGGCCTGCGACAACACGCTCGCCATCGCCAAATGCTGCGCGGTCATGGCGGAAACCCGCAAACCGCTACTGCCGGTGTGCCCCAAGGTCCGCGAAGGCGCCACTGAGGAAGAAACCATCCGCGCCATGGCCATCGAGGGCCTGCAACGCCGCATGGACGATGCGAAAGCCGACGAGGCGAAGCGGATGAAATACCGCGAACGTCTGGACTACGAACTCGATGTCATCGCGAGCATGGGGTTCTCCGGTTATTTCCTCATCGTCGCCGATTTTATTCAGTGGTCGAAACAAAATAGCATTCCCGTCGGGCCTGGGCGCGGCTCGGGCGCCGGTTCGGTGGCGGCATGGGCGCTGACCATCACCGATCTCGATCCGTTGCAATTTAATTTGCTGTTCGAACGGTTTCTCAATCCGGAACGAGTGTCGATGCCCGACTTCGACATCGACTTTTGTCAGGAGGGCCGCGACCGCGTCATCGAGTATGTCCGTCAGGAGTACGGCGTCGATCGCGTCGCGCAAATCATCACCTTCGGAAAGCTCCAGGCCCGCGCCGCCGTGCGCGATGTCGGCCGCGTCCTTGGCCTCCCGTACGGCCAGGTCAACCGCGTCGCCGAGTTGATCCCCAACAATCCCGCCAAACCGGTGACTCTGAAAGAGGCGGTCGACGGTGAGCCGCGTTTGCAAGAGATGCGTGACAGCGATGAAAGCGTCGCCCGTCTGCTGGAAATAGCGTTGCAGATCGAGGGCCTGTTTCGCCACGCTTCCACCCATGCAGCGGGAGTCGTGATTGGCGACCGGCCGCTGGTCGATTTGGTGCCGTTGTATAAAGACCCAAAATCCGACTTTCTGGTCACGCAATATTCGATGAAATATGTCGAATTGGCGGGCCTGGTAAAATTCGACTTCCTCGGCCTCACCACGTTGACCATCCTCGATCGCGCCAAGGGGTTCCTGGCGAAACTGGGCGTGACCGTCGATCTGGATCACCTGCCTCTCGACGATAAAAAAACGTACGAGATGCTTTCACGCGGCGAGGCCGGCGGCGTGTTCCAGATGGAAGGCCAGGGCGTGCGCGACACGTTGCGCCAGATGCGGCCTGACCGGTTCGAGGACCTCATCGCCGCCGTCGCTCTGTATCGCCCAGGCCCGATGGCCAATATTCCCGATTACAACCGGCGCAAACATGGCGAGAAATGGGAAGCGCCACACCCGGTTATTCATGACATCCTGGCCGAGACCTACGGCATCATGGTCTATCAGGAACAGGTCATGCAAATCGCTCAGACGATGGCCGGTTACTCGCTTGGTGGCGCCGATCTGCTGCGCCGCGCCATGGGCAAGAAGATCGCCGCCGAGATGGAGGCGCAACGCGACATCTTCACCAAAGGCGCCATCGAACGCGGCATAGATCCGGCGAAAGCCACCGAGGTTTTCGATCTCATGGCCAAATTCGCCGACTACGGCTTCAACAAATCGCACGCCGCCGCCTATGCGTTCGTCGCCTACCAGACGGCATGGCTGAAGGCCAACCATCCCGAAGTGTTCATCGCCTCGTGCATGAGTCTCGCGCTGAACAACACCGACCGGCTCGCGGCCCTCAAGCAGGAGGCGGAGCGTAGCCACATCAAGATACTGCCGCCCGACATCAACCACTCGGACGCCGATTATTCGGTGGAGCGGCAGGAGGACGGAACGCTGGCGATCCGTTACGCGCTCGCCGCCGTGAAGCGGGCCGGGTTCGCCGCCATGCAATCGATCGTGGATGCCCGCGGTGGCACGCCGTTTGCTGATCCCGCCGAATTCGCTGACCGGATCGACCCACGCCAGCTCAGCCGCTCGCAGGTGGAGAATCTCGTGCGAGCCGGTGCATTCGACAGGCTCGACAATAACCGCGCGCGTCTGTTCGCCGCCGCGGAAACGATCATCCGCCGCGCCCAGGCCGGGCGGGAGGAACGCGAGAGCGGGCAGATTGGACTGTTCGGCGGAGGTTCAAGTAAGCCCGAACCACTCCGCATGCCCGAAACGCCAGACTGGGGTGTGCTGGAAAGGCTGTCTTTCGAGGCTGAGGCCATAGGCTTCCACTTGACCGCCCACCCCTTGGACTCCTATGCACCGGCGCTACGGCGCCTGGGGGTCATTCGGGCGAGCGACATGGAGGCGCGCGCCAAGGCGGGCGTCACCCGCGCTAAATTGGCGGGCACGGTGGTCGCTACCAAGGAACGGATCACCCGGACCGGCAGCCGCATGGCCTGGGTGCGGATTTCCGACGCCTCGGGGTCCATCGAGGTAACCTGTTTCAGCGAAGTTCTGATCCGCTCGCGAGAAATACTGGCGCAAGGCAACCATGTGATGGTGTCGGCGGACCTGAAAATGGAGGGAGATTCGCTTCGCGTCACGGCGCAGGAAGTCGTGCCGTTGGATCAGGCGGCGGCATCGGCGGGGGCCTCAATCCGTATCTGGCTGCGGGAGACGGAAGCGGTGCCGCACATTCGCGACCTGTTGGCTCGGCAGGGCGCTGGCAAGGGGCGGGTGATTCTGGTGCCGCGGCTGGGGACCGAGCGGAGCGTGGAGATTGCGTTACCCGGTGGCTACAGCGTGACACCGAGGCTGGCGCAGGCTTTAACGATTCTGCCGGGTGTCGAGCGCGTGGATGAGGTCTGATCGCCGACGCATCGAAAGCGAAACGCGGGCGTTATGACCAGTCGGTCATGGTTCGTTCAGCACGCAATGGCCAAAGGAAATGCCCACCGAAACGGACAACATCACCCAGGATACCGCGATGACAGCGAGTTCTCGCGGCAGGTAATGGATCATGCAGGCGCTCAGGACCACCAGAATGGCCACGCTCGAAGCCAGAAGTCTGGGTAACCGGTCTTCGTCATCTTGGATCAAAGCCCATTCTCCCCTTCCTTACCGGCCACGCGTCCCCACGCTGGCCGGGTCGCCGACGGTTTCGGAAGGCATCGGCGCCCGATCCGCGTCTTGAAGGATTAGGAGGCATACTTCATGCCATGACGAAAAACATAATTGAATCAATAGTCTACAAAAACGTATTGTTAATGTTTGCAGCGGGTTGTAAAAGATTCTGACGGTTCCATCGCGGCGCGTGCCTGCGTCCCAGGATCACCTTCCGGCGGATTGCGCCTGATCCGCGCCCACCAGACCGCGGGCAAAGTCGAATGCATCGAACGGACGAAGATCCGACGCTTTCTCGCCGACCCCGACCGCATGTACCGGCAGCCCGAACGTCTCCGCCAACGCCACCACGATCCCGCCGCGCGCGCTACCGTCGAGCTTGGTGACCACGAGCCCGGTGACCGCCACCATTTCCTTGAACACTTTTACCTGTTGCACGGCGTTCTGACCGGTCGTCGCGTCCAGCACCAGCAAGACCGAGTGCGGCGCGCTCTCATCCTGCTTGCGCAGCACGCGGATCATCTTGGCCAGTTCTTCCATCAACGCGGCTTTATTGTGCAGCCGGCCCGCGGTGTCGATCAGCAGCACATCGGCGCGTTGCTCCTTCGCCTGGGTCAGCGCGTCGAACGCAAGGCCGGCCGAGTCCGCGTTCCGACCGGCTGAGATCACAGGCGCGCCCGTGCGTTGTCCCCAGATCTGCAACTGCTCGACGGCCGCCGCGCGGAACGTATCGCCCGCGACAAGAATCGCGCGCTTGCCTTCCTCGTGATATTGTTGCGCCAGCTTACCGATCGTCGTCGTCTTGCCGGTGCCGTTCACGCCGACCACGAGCACGACATGTGGCTTTCGCGCCGGATCGAGTTCCAGTGGTTTCGCCACCGGCTTCAGGATTTCAGCGATTTCCTCGGCCAAGGCCTGTTTGATTTCCTCGTCGGTAACTTCCTTGCCGAACCGGGTGCGCCGGAAGGCCGCGATCACCCGGGCCGCGGCATCCACGCCCAGATCGGCGGAGATCAGGAGATCTTCCAATTCCTCCAATGCCTCGTCGTCCAGCCGGCGTTTCTTGAAGACTGCCGTGATCGTTTCGGTGATCTTGGCCGCGCTACGTGTAAGACCTTCCTTAAGGCGGTTGAAGAAGCTTCCAAGCGCCATCAGGCCGCCTCCGCCAGCAATATGCCGTCCGCGGAGCTGATGATCCGGCCCTTGAGCAACTGGCCGGAGCGGACCTCAGACACAAGCCGAACCGGCACGAAATGCTCTGTGTGTCCGGTCTGGCCGCTCTCGATCAAAATCGACGCGATCCGATCCTGTTGCATTTCGCAAAAGGCCTGGGCTGCCGCTTGTCCGGCCTCCCGCAGCCGCGCCGCGCGCGCTTTGCGAATCGGCTTCGGGACGGCGGGCATGCGGGCGGCGGGTGTGCCTGGCCGTTCACTGTACGGGAACACATGTAGGAACGGCAGCGCATTCGTCGCGACGAAATCCAGCGTTTCCTGAAATAATGCATCCGTTTCGGTTGGAAAGCCGGCGATCAGATCGGCTCCGATCGCAATGCCGGGCCGCGCCGCCCGGGCTCGCTCGATCACCACCTGGGCGTCCGCCGTCAGATGCCGCCGCTTCATCCGTTTCAGGATCAGGTCGCTGCCCGCCTGCAACGACAAATGCAAATGCGGCATCAACCGCGGCTCGTCCGCGATCAGCCGCCACAAATCCTCATCCATCGCCGCCGGGTCCAACGAGGACAACCGCAGCCGTGGCAGTTCCGGCACCTGCGCGAGCAACCGGCGGGCGAGTTGGCCCAGACCTGGCCGCCCCGGCAGATCGGGACCGTAGGAGGCGATGTCCACTCCGGTCAGCACCACTTCCTGGAAGCCACTTTCAACGAGGGCGCGAACCTGAGCCACCACGGCACCGATCGGAACCGACCTGTTGGGGCCTCGCCCAAACGGAATGACGCAAAACGTGCAGCGATGATCGCAGCCCTGTTGCACCTGCACGAAGGCCCGGGCGCGACCCGCGAACTCCGTCACCAGGTGCGGCACGGTTTCGCGCGCGGCCATGATGTCGCCAACCATGGAACCCGCGCCGGCGATCCAGCTTTCGGGTTGCAGCTTTTCGGTATTGCCAAGCACGCGATGAACGCCGGGAAGAGCGGACCAGGCGGCAGGGTCGATCTGTGCCGCGCAGCCGGTCACGACGATGCGTGTTTCAGGCCGTTCGCGGGCCAACCGCCGGATCGTCTGACGGGCCTGACGCTCAGCCTCGGCCGTCACCGCGCAGGTATTGACGATCACCGTGTCGGCCATGTTCCGGGCAAGCCCGCGCATCACCTCGGTTTCGTAGGTGTTCAGGCGGCAACCGAAAGTGACGATCTCGACGCTCATGGCGTCGCTGTCTTATCCGCCCGCGCGTCAACCCGGAAGGGGCGGTCGTTTGGCCAGCGGCGGACGGCGGGATAATGTCGCCGGCCACGGAGAACATCATGTCGTCAAATCCCGAGCGCCCCACATTGTTACCGCCGCCCCCGCGACCCCGGGGCGCTCCGCTGGCGCTCGCGGGGATCCGTGTGGCCGATTTCAGCCACTTCATCGCGGGCCCGCTGTGTTCCATGATTCTGGGGGATATGGGCGCCGAGGTGATCAAGATCGAAAAGACCGACGGCGGCGACGATTTCCGCCGCATACGTCCGCCGGTCACCGCGCATGAGGGCGCGCCCTATCTTTGGGCCAATCGGAACAAGAAAAGCATCGGCCTCGATCTCAAACAGCCTGAGGCGCGCCGGATCGCGCGCGAGATTGTCGACCGGTCCGACATCCTCCTGGAGAATTTTTCCACCGGGGTGATGGCGAAATTCGGCCTGGATTATGAAGCCGTTTCGGCGGCCAATCCCCGGCTGATCTACGGCTCGATTTCCGCGTATGGGCGCGACGGTGCTTTGAAGGACAGACTCGGTTTTGATCCGATCACGCAGGCCGAGTCGGGGTTCATGTCGATGAATGGCGAGCCGGATCGGGTTGGTCTGCGCACCGGGCCTTCGATCATGGACATGAGCACGGCGATGATGACCACCAACGCCGTCCTGGCCGCGCTGTTCGCGCGGGAACGCAGTGGTCATGGCCAATTCATCGAGAACGCGTTGTTCGATACCGCCGTCACAATGGTCGGCTTTCACGCGATGAACTATCTGGTCAGCGGCGACGAGCCGACCCGGTTCGGCAACAACAGCAAGGATACGGTGCCGACCGCCGCGATGGATACCGCGGATGGGCCGATTTTCGTGGCTTGCGCGAACGATCGGACCTGGCAGCGCATGGCGGTGCAGGTGCTGGAACGCCCCGACCTCGCCGCGCATCCGGATTACGCGAAAATGCCGGAACGGACGCGGAACCGCGATACGCTGATGGTGGTCATCCGCGAAATTCTGGCGACCCGGCCTCGCGCTTACTGGCTGGCGCGCATGCGCGAGGCCGGTGTCCCCGCGGGCGCGATCAATTCGATCGCTGAAGCGTTTGGATCGGAGGAGATGAAGGCGCGCGGAATGCTGCATGCGATTCCGCATCCCGTGGCCGGATCGGTGCCAAATATCCGCCTGCCATTCAGGCTTCACGGCACGCCGCTCGCCGATCCGGTCGCGTCCCCTGGCCTCAGTCAGAACGCGATCGAGATTCTGCGCGACCTGCTTGGTTACGATACAGCCGCGATCGACGCCGCGATGGCATCCGGCGCCGTTCTTCGGCCCCAATCCTGAATTGCGATCGCCTTAAATCGCATCCAGAATAAGCCGGCCGAACATCGTCATCTCCGGGCTGGTCTCCGCGTAACGATCGATGATTGTAAGTACTCGGCGAGCTGTTTCGGGGCCGGGTGCCGGCGGCAGCGGAGTTCTGGGTAACCGAGCGACAATCGCGGGCGCCGCTTCCATCGCGGCGACCCGGAACGCGGCGCGCGCGAGGTTGGTTTCGGGCGCCGTCAGCCGCGGCACGAGTTCTCCGGCGAGCCATTCGAGGAAGGCCGGAAACATGGCGAGCTGCCGGTACAGCGCCGGGATGAACGGCGCGCTGTCGACCTCGGTGGCGAAGCGCATCAGGACGGCCCGCCGATCGGGCGCCAAGGCCAACGGATCGGCGTTGCCGGGCATTGGCGCCAGCATCGCCGGCGGCGTCCAGTTATCCGAGATGCCCGCCCCGCCGGCCTGCTGTCCGGTCAGGAGGCATTTCAGACAGGCACCCGTCATCAGGTTCACCGGCGAGACCCGTACGAAATTCTTCGCGATCGATCGGATCGTCGCATAATTGCTCATGTCGAGCTGCCATGCGGCGCGGGCCGCCTCCGGCACGGGATCCAGCGGCGTAAGACGTGCATGGTCCGCCAGCCGCCATCCCGTCTCCGGAACGACACCCGACACCATCGCCGGCCTGATCGCGGCCCAGGCCCATTCGAGGACACCGGGCATGGTGGCGAGGTAGCGTTGCAGCGACGAAACATAAGGCACGCCTGAAAATCGCCGGATCTCGTCGTAGATCGCCGCGACGGTGCCGGTGGCCTGATCTTCCGGCAGTTCCGCGAGCAAGGGCTCCGGCATGGTAAGATCCAATCGGTTTGCGCCGCGCCGCGCGCATCATTCGCGCCTGGGGGAGGTCAGCGGCCCGGTACTCCCCGAGCGCGTCTCCCACAAAGCGGCGGCGGTATCAAGCAATGCCTCCCGGTTCCGGCCGCGCCCGAGGGTCTGGCCCGCGGGCCGCGAATTTAATTCGCCGATCCCGCGATCACGACGGCGTGAACAAAGTGGCTTGATTGCGCGCGGTACCGGGCCGCCTACCATGGCTGGCGACGAAGGCGTCAACCATTTCAGGCAACAATGGTTCGCCGAGAAGAAAGCCCTGGATTTCGCGGCAGCCGAGTTGCCGCAGCTCGCTCAATTGATGCTCGTTTTCGACGCCTTCGGCGACCACGTCGAATCCAAGATCGCAACACATCCGGATCATCGCTTCCAAAATGACCTTCGTTCCGCAGTCGGTTCCCTGTCCCTGAATGAAGGACTTGTCGATCTTGATCTTGTCGAACGGAAACCGGCGTAGATAGCTGAGGCTCGAATATCCGGTGCCGAAATCGTCCAGCGTGACCCTAATATCCATGGCCCGCAGTTTGTGCAGCGTTTCCAGGGTTCGCTGGTCCTGATCCCTCAGAACGGTTTCCGTGACCTCCAGCTCAAGCACATGTGCCGGGAACTGGGTGCGCCGCGGAATGCCGCGGATATCTTCCCGAATCGTCTCGCAACGCAGTTGCAACGGTGAGATATTGACCGCGATCCGGTGCCGGGTCCGCCACGCGGAGGCGGCCTTGCAGGCCTGTTCGATCGCCCAAAGTCCCAACGGGTTGATCAGCCCTGACCGCTCCGCAATCGGAATGAACGTCGATGGCGACAGTTCACCACGTGTTGGGTGCCGCCATCGGGCGAGTGCCTCGAAACCCGTGACATCCAGCGTGTCGCATGAGAACTGGGGCTGTAGCCGCAATTCCAACTCGCCGTTTTCCAAAGCGCGGCGCAGATCGCTCTCCATCATGCGATGTTCTTCGAACGACACCATCATCTCAGGCGCGAAACTTTGTGCCGCGCCGCGACCCGCCTGCTTCGCGGCGCTGAGAGCAATATCCGCGTGCTGGAACAAGGTTGCCGCGTCCGCGCCGTCGCGCGGATGGAGCGCGATTCCCATGCTGGCACCGAGGTGCACTTCCTGTCCCCGCACGACGATTGGGCGGGCGACGACCCGTGGGATATGCCGTGCCAGGGACATGACCTCGGTTGCATCGTCCGGCTCGTTCAGGAACAAAAGGAACTCGTCGCCGCCAAGGCGCGCGGCGACGTCGCTGTTCGCCACGAGACCGCGGAGCCGGCGCGCGACTTCGGTCAGCACTTCGTCGCCAGCCTCGTGGCCAAGGGTATCGTTGATGTCCTGGAAGCCATCGAGGTCGACCAGGACCAGCGCGGCCATGCGCCTGGAGCCGGAGCGGCTGGCGATCGCGCTCTGAATGCGCGATGTCGCGGCCCATCGGTTGGGCAGGCCTGTCAACCTGTCGTGATTCGTCAGAAAGTCGATACGAGCTTCGGCCGCTCTCTGGGCCGTCAGGTCGGTTCCGACCACGAGTGTGCGATGACCGGTCAACTCATGGTGAGCGATCGAGGTGGCGCCGCTGCTCTGATCCTGACCATCGCGGATCGGGTCCAGGATGTTCCGCCTGGAAAGCTTCAGGCCCGCGTCGTTGGCCGCGATGAGCGTGCCGTCGCCGTGCTCCAGGCGCACACCCTGGTCAATGTTGGCCAGCAGCAAAGTCAGTGTCTCGGCCGAAATTCCATTGTGGCGACGCCGCGAGCGCCAAAACATCCCGGCCAGGAAAATCAAAGCGGTGGCGAGCGTCGCGACGCCGATGACCCTGTTTCGGAAAACCTCCCAACCGGCGAACGCCGCATCGTAACCGACGCCCGCGATCACGGTAACCGGAAGGCCGTTCAGGTGGCGCCAGGCAGAGATTCTGGAGATGCCATCGAGTTCGAAGGTGCGCTGGCCCATTCCGGTGCAGGCTTCCCCGGGATCTTCGCACTGAGGCGCGTTCGTTATCCGCATTCCCACGGTGCCACGTTGGTTGGGGCGCCGTGCCAGGACAAAGGCGTCGTCGTCCGCCAAAGTCAGGCATCCTTCAAGCGTCAGGATGGAACGCGAAACATGCAACAGCGCTTCGCCATCCAGCGAGTGCATCAGGATTCCGGCAAAGGACCCGTCAGCGTGAACGATCCGGCGCGCCACGGGAACAAGGCTCGGCCGGCCGCCTCTCCCAGGGCTCGCCTCACCGATGGCAAGCACGTCGGCCGATGTGGCGAGCCGGGTCATGAGGCGCGGCCATCCCGATGTGTTGGCATGGGGGGACGCGGCCACGACACTGCCATCGGGTGAGATCAGGGCGAATCCCCCAGTGCCTTTGGTCGCGGGCCAGCGTTCCGGCTCCCAATTGGCGCCACCATCCAGGCGATGGGACCGCAGGTCCAACAGCGTCTGGTCGGCGTCGTTCAGCAATTGGCCGACCCGTTCCTCGGCCTCACGTGCCTGGTCGCTGACCATTTGGTACACACCTGATTCGCGCTCGGCCCATGCGTGATGCAGGACATAGATCCCAGCGGTCCAGGTGAGGACCAGCAGAGCCGCCAACGCGGCCAGCCCAGGAAGGCTGCCGGACAGAAGTGGGGCAAACGTTGGGCCGAACCAGCCAGCCGCATCGCCGCGTGGCGAACGGGTCATGTCGGTTGTTTCAATCGACGGATCTCCGCGAACACGGACATCTGACGGGAACGCCAATAACGCGGTGGTTTTACCTTGCAACCGCGGGCAACCGGGCCATAAGAGGCAGCCGACTCGATCGCCACGGCCTCGGCGGTGGGGATTGCGGTACCTGGACCATTCATCATCTGCTATCAGTGCATCGCTCGCCATTGAACAGGACAAGGACACGCGCACGCTGTCATGACCCGTCTTCTGATATTATTGCTGCTCGGCCTGGGACATTTCGGCCCGGCCGCTGCATATGAGAGTGCGCCGGTCGGCGGCAAGCGCAGCACCGCGACCTTGATCGCCGACGTCGACAGCATCGTGCCGGGCGGCCACGCGCGGCTCGCATTGCGGCTACGGCTCGCGGACGGGTGGCACACCTATTGGCGCAATCCGGGTGAGGCGGGCGTCCCCGTCGAGCTGTCGGTTACTCTGTCGCCCGGTGCGGTCGCGGGGCCCGTCGAATGGCCCACGCCTGGCCGGATGTCGGAAGGCGCCATCACGACATATGGATTTTTGGGAGAAGTCGTGCTGCCGGTCACGGTGACGCTGGCGCCCGGGGTCGAGTCTCTGTCCGGCGAGTTCCGCGCGAACTGGCTGGTGTGTAAGGACATATGTATTCCGGAAGAAGCGTCATTCTCGTTCACCCTGCCGGCCGGCTCGGGCGCTCCATCGGCGCAAGCATCCCTCTTTCAGGCTCATGATCGAGCTGTGCCGCGCGCCTCACCCTGGATCGCGACGATCGCCGGCGACGGGACATTGTTCGTCCAGGGACAGGAATTGAACCCGGCCACCGTAACCAGCGCCTGGTTCATCCCCGACGCGCCAGGGCAGATCGTCGATAACGCCGCGCAATTGCTGTCGGTTCGCGAAGCTGGGTTAACGCTTGGATTGCGATTGGCAAACGGGTTCGCGCCTGACGCGGGGCTACGAGGCGTGCTTTCGCTGCGCGATCGGGGTGGCTCGCAGACGAACGTCGTGCTGACAGCCGCATCCGGTCCCGCTCCGGCGCAAATGTTTTCTCTGACGCGGACCCTGGCGTTCGCGTTCCTGGGCGGGCTTATCCTGAATCTGATGCCCTGCGTCTTCCCGATTCTCGCCATGAAGGCGGTCGGATTCGCATCGGGACTGGCGCGCGGCACGGCACGCGCGCACGCGTTGTCGTATACCTGCGGAGTTCTGGCGACCTTCGCGGGCGTTGGCCTGGCGTTGCTGGCCGCTCGGGAGGCGGGCCTGGCAGCGGGATGGGGGTTTCAGTTCGCTTCACCAGTCTTCGTGACAGCCATGGCCTGGTTGTTGTTCGCCGTCGGTCTGAATTTGTCCGGCATATTCCGGGTCGGCGGAGGATTCGCTGGGGCGGGCGGAAGCCTTGCCTCGCAGGGCGGGCATTGGGGCAGCTTCTTCACAGGGGCTTTGGCGGTGCTGGTCGCGACCCCCTGCACGGCGCCATTCATGGGCGTGGCGATCGCGTCCGGCCTTGCCGCGCCGCCTCCCGTGACGGTGGTGGTTTTTCTGGTCATGGGACTGGGTCTCGCGGCACCCTATCTGGCGTTGAGTGTCATTCCCGCGCTCGGGCGGATCATGCCGCGCCCGGGACGATGGATGGATATTTTGAGGCAGTTTCTGGCGTTTCCGATGTACGGGGCATCCGTGTGGCTGCTTTGGGTCGTCAGCCAGGAGACCGGACCAGAGGGAGTCCTGGGCACCGCGATCGGGTTCGTTCTCCTGGGTTTCGCGGCGTGGTGTCTGGGGATCACACAGGATTCCGAACGTCGGCGACTCGGTTGGGCGGGGGCGGGCGTCGCCGCGTCATTGGCGCTCTGGGCCTTGTCGGGAATCGGCGCGGTGCCAGCCACCTCGCCGGCGGAGCGCGGCGCCGAGGCATTTTCGCCGGCCCGTCTCGCGGCATTGCGGGCGGAGGGCCGGCCGGTCTTCGTCAACCTGACCGCCGCCTGGTGTGTCACCTGCCTGGTCAACGAGCGTGTCGCGATTGGCAACGACGCTGTGCGGCTCGCCTTCGCATCGAAGCAGGTCGCGTATCTGAAGGGGGATTGGACCCGCCAGGACCCCGCGATCACGGGGTTTCTGCGGGAACACGGGCGGGACGGTGTGCCGCTGTACTTATACTATGGGCCGCATGCCGCCACGGCCGAGGTGTTGCCGCAAATTCTGACCGCGGCGACGGTCTTGGATATCGTGGGCCGCCGCTCATAGGCTCTCTGTCATATACGTCTCGACAGGCGTAACCAAAGCATCAGACACACGTCATAGGGGAGGGCCGGTACTTCCCTCAAGCGCCAGTACCAGCGTTTCCACCATCCGGAGGCGGCCGGCTCCGAGGATGGCGGACAACGATAGGCTGCTATGCCAGATATGCATAGCAATGCCTGACACCTCAGCAAGTGGTAAGCGCTGGATGCTACCATGACGTCGCCTTTTGGTGTATTTTCGCGCAACAATCGATGGACCGCGCGTACTGAAGACAGCGTGTCGCGCCCAGTCTCTTCCATTAAGATTTTATCGCTGGACACACCGGATTCCATTAATAAACGGGCCATCACCGATGCTTCGGATGGGCCGTACCGCCCAACGGCGCCGGTTGGGATGAAGGTCGTACCTGGATGGTGGCGGGCCAAGGCCAAGGCGGCCTGAACCCGGCGCCGGAGAGCTGTACTGGGCTGTCCGTCCGCCCGCACTGCGGCGCCAAATATCACGATTGTCGTCATCCGGTGATTCAATGTCAGATTTCCCATAGAATACAATCTGGAAGGCGCTATAATGCCGCCGTCCTGTACGGCTCGGCTCTGGGTGTCGAGTTGTTTCAGGGTATCGGACTCAACCCTAGGGGGACTCACATGCGTTTTGTCTCGACTCGCTGGTCACTCAGCGCTGCCGGACTCATTTCGGCTCTGGCTTTGGCTGCTTGCTCCTCGCCCGCTCCTGCGCCCGCTCCGGCGCCCGCACCCGTCGTGACGACGGCGCCGCCGATGATGGCTCCGGTCGTCAAGAAGAAATGGGGGAAGAAAAGCAAGGCTTGGCACAAGAAGCATCGCCGGGCGATGAAGAAGAAGGTTCGGAAGTGATTTCACGGCGGTAATTCCGTCTTGACATCCTGTCCCCGCGGTTCCCAGGTTCTGTCAGCGCGCGACACAACCTGGGTGGCCGTGGGGATCGATGTTTTATGAAGACGCTGACGGAAGACGCGGTTCAGCGATACCGCGACACAGGCTACCTGGCACCCATCAGGGTGTTGCCGGCCTCCGAGGCCGCCGCCATTCGGGCAAAGCTTGAGACGTTCGAGGCAGGGGCGGGAGCCCTCGCCGGTAAGCTCCGGCAAAAATCGCATCTCCTGTTCACCTGGCTGAACGACCTGATCCGGCATGACCGAATCCTCGATGCCGTCGAGGATATCATCGGACCGGATATCCTGTGCTGGGGCACGTCGTTCTTCATCAAAGAGCCACGCAATCCCGCGTTCGTATCCTGGCATCAGGATTCGACTTATTGGGGTTTGGACCCGGCCGATATCGTGACGGCATGGGTGGCGTTGTCCGACAGCACACCTGAAAATGGCGCGATGCGCGTGGTGCCGGGGAGTCATACCATGGCGCAAATCCCACACCATGACACATTCCGCCCTGACAACCTCCTGAGCCGCGGCCAGGAGGTCATGGTGGATGTCGATGCGTCGCAAGCGGCGACATTGACCCTCGCGGCGGGCGAGATGTCGCTACATCACGTCCGGCTTATCCACGGCTCCGATCCGAATCCGTCTGCCACCCGTCGAATCGGATTTGCGATCCGCTATTTGCCGACCTACGTTCGCCAGGTCGCCGGTTCTCACGACTGGGCCACTCTGGTGCGAGGCGTGGACCGGCACGGGAATTTCGAGCTGGAGCAACGCCCTGACGCCGACATGTCCGAGGCCGCGCTGGCCTATCACGCCGCGGTCGTCGGGGGACACACCAAAATCCTGATGCGGGATACCGGGCGTCAAATGCGCGCCTGACCTCTATCCCTCGATCTTCACATATTCGAAGTCTCCGGGACGATTATCGATGCCTTGCCGAGGTGGCGCGATCCAGGATGTGAAGGCGCCCCGCCGCCGTTCCGGCCGCATCAGGCTGGCGATAAACGCGTCGTCCTCTGAAGACGGGATCATCGTTTCCTTCCGCCGCTGCCAATCTTCCGAAGAAAGAATAAGGCCATCGGTATCGGTATGAACGGCGGCGAACTCGCCGATCCGGCGATGGAACGCGACATGTGGCAGCGTGATGCGGAAATCGATGCCGGTCTGTGCGAAGGTCCGGTTCCAGCGGGCCACGCCCGCCGCGGTGTCGGCGACATAGTCATCGCGAAGGCGCATGTTCAGGGCCGACAGAGCGGGCACGTCCTCGTTTACGATCACGCCGTCGCGCGGGCGTAAAACCGGATAGGTCGCGCCGGTCAACCGATGGTCGTCGGTCAGACGATCTTCCTGGTAACGTCCTTTCAACCCGGAGTTGAACGCGTTCGCGGCGTTGGTGCTGATTTCGTTGCCGAACAAATCCAGGGTCAGGGCGAAGTGCAGATTGGCCTTCTTCTGGAGGGTCGGCAGATCGATCACGCCAAGCTCGCGTATGCGCGCGACGTCGTACGGGTCAGCGATGCCAGCGGCTTTCATCCCCTCGCAGGTGCGCTGAATGATCCGCTGCACGCCGGATTCGCCCACGAACATATGGTGCGCTTCCTCGGTCAACATGAAGCGGCAGGTGCGAGACAGCGGATCGAAGCCCGACTGCGCCAGCGCGGCGAGTTGCATTTTGCCGTCGCGATCGGTGAAGAACGTGAACATGAAGAACGACAGCCAGTCCGGCGTGCGTTCGTTGAAGGCGCCCAGCATGCGCGGCGAATCGGGATCGCCGGAGCGGCGCTTCAGCAGGTCCTGGGCTTCCTCGCGCCCATCCCGGCCGAAGTATTTCTGCAGCAGATAGACCATGGCCCAGAGATGGCGGCCTTCCTCGACATTCACCTGAAAGAGGTTCCGCATGTCGTACAGCGAGGGCGCCGTGGCGCCGAGGTGACGCTGCTGCTCCACGCTGGCCGGTTCGGTGTCGCCCTGGATCACCAACAGGCGGCGCAGCATGGCGCGATATTCGCCGGGCACTTCCTGCCATGCTGGTTCGCCTTTGTGGGCGCCAAAGGGGATGACCCGGCCTTCGACCTTGGGGGCGAGCAGCACGCCCCAGCGATAGTCCGGCATGCGAACAAAATCGAATTTGGCCCAGTTGTCGCTTCCGACACCGACGGCGGTGCGCAGGAACACCTGACTGGCCTGGAACCCCTCGGGGCCCATCGTTTTCCACCAGTCGATGTAACCCGGATGCCAGGTTTCCAGCGCGCGGCGAACCGTCAGGTCTTCGGCGAGGCCGACATTGTTCGGGATCAGCCCATCGTAATCGATCGCGGCACCGTCAGGCATCGGGAGCCTCCTGTAGTGGGCTGGTCAGACGCGGGCGGTATCGAACGATGGCCGCACACCGGTGCCATAGCGCTTCAGCGACCCATTGTCGCCCACAGCATTGGGCCGCTGGAAGATCCAGTTTTGCCACGCCGTGAGCCGGCCGAAAATTCGGGTTTCCATGGTCTCGGGGCCGGGGAAGCGGAGATTGGCCTCCAGCCCGGTCAGCGCGTCGGCGGAGAACGACGCTCGTTCTTCCAGGAGCAGCCGGACCTCGTTGTCCCAGTCGATCTCGTCGTAGGCGGCGGTGACCAGGCCGAGGGATTCCGCGGTTTCGGCGCCCAGTGCTTCGCCGATCCGTGCCCGGGCCGCGTCGATGCTCGCGGGTTCGCCCAGAAACCGGGTCTGGAGGCGCGTGAGATCGTTGCCCATGGGCAGAGGACCAAAATTCAGGGGAGAAAGATGCAATGCCGCCGCCCCGATCCGCATGACCGACCGATCGGCCGCGAACACGAGTTCGGCGAGGCTGCCCGCGAAGCACGATCCGTCCTCGATCAGTGTCACGAGGCTGCGGGCAGTCATATCCACGCGCTTGAACACCCGTTTCTGCAACAGCACGATTTCGCGGACCAGCCAGTCCTCGGTGTATTTGCTCAGGAGGCCGTCAATCGCCAGCACCTGGGCTGGGTCGCCCTCGCTCCGGAACACCAGCAGTCCCAGATTGGGTTCGTTGAGGCGGAGATGCAGCAACGCATCGTCCAGTTCGCGCGCCATCGCCAGCGGCCAGAATGAGTCGCCCGCGGCGTGAATGGCGGCGAGGCCGGCTGGAACGGACGCAGGTCCGTGGATCGTGACGGCGGCGCGGCGGCCCGCACGGTCGAGCACGACATGAACATGCGGATAATTAACTGAGTTGGTCCCGATTTCCCGCCGCAACGATGCCAACTCGATTCCAGGGCCGCCCGGACGGTCCGAACGGGCCGCCATCGTCAACGCTCGTTGCCGAACCGCCGCCTCCCATGCCGAGGGAGGAACGACCTCGTCCACCAGCCGCCATTCGACGGCGCGTTTGCCGCGCACGCCTTCCTCGGCCGTGCAGAATACGTCAGCGCGGTCACGCCGCATTTTGCGCTTGTCGGTCAGCCGGGTCAGCCCGCCGGTCCCCGGCAGCACCGCGAGCAGCGGCAATTCCGGTAGCGATACCGCCGAACGCCGGTCGTCAATCAGCATGATATGATCCGCCGTCAGTGCGAGCTCGTACCCACCTCCCGCCGCGCCACCACTGATCGCCGCGAGGTAGCGTTGGCCGGAATGCGCGCAGGCATCCTCGATCGCCAATCTCGTTTCGTTGGTGAATTTGCAGAAGTTGACCTTATGTCCGTGGCTGGCCTTGGCGAGCATGCGAATATTGGCTCCCGCGCAGAACACCGCGTCGTTGCCGGACCGCAACACGACGGCGCCGATTTCGGGATGCTCGAAGCGCAGTCGCGTGACCGCGTCGGCGAGTTCGATGTCGACGCCGAGATCGTAGGAGTTAAGTTTCAACTCGTACCCGCCAAGCAGGGGCGCGGAGGGATCGACATCCATCGTCAATGTCGCCACGGCTCCGTCGAATGCCAGCTTCCAATGCCGATAGCGGGAAGGTTCGGTCTGGAAATCGATCATGTGCCTCGGTCCCCCAGATGTGTGCGCGCAAAGGCGGCGATGGCGGCGATCGTCGTGTCTTTGGCTTCCAGGTGCGGCGCGTGCTTCACGCCTGGTAGCAGCCGCGTTTCCAGAGGCGATGTGACGTGGCGCCGTAACGCATGCAGTTGCGCTTCCGTTCCATAGGGATCTTCCGCGCCTTGGAGCGCCAGCACGGGAACCGAGACCCCGGGCAGGAAGCCCGTGATGTTAAAATCCCGGAAACGCGGGTCGAGCCAGGCGCCATTCCAGCCATGGAACGCGTTATCGGGATGGGCGTGATAGCGGGCCAGCCGGGACCGGAGATCGCCATTTTCATACTCGATACGAATCTGCTCGATACTGGCGATGTTGAGGTCTTCAACGAAAAAATGCGCCGAAATTGTCACGATGCCACTGATCCGCGGATCGTTCGCGCCACCCGCGTGGATCGCCGCGATCGAGCCACCATCGGAATGACCCACCAGGATAGCACGCGCGACCCCAGCGGCATTCAGTACACGCGGCAGGATGTCCAGCGCCTCATCCCGCATATATGACATTGGCAGGGGGAGGAGGGCGGGATCGGACGCACCATATCCGAAACGAGAATAGGCGAAGACCCCGAATCCGGTCTCGGTGGCGAGACGTTCCGGCACATCGCGCCAGAGTGCGACACAGCCCAGTCCCTCATGGAGGAGAACCAGGGTTGGCGCCTGGTCCGGGGCGGGTCCCCACCAAGCGGTTTCCAGCCGCCGGCCACCCACGATGATCTCGCTCAGGGTCATGGCGAAGAACGGGAATCTGGCCACTGCTTTCCGCTGCGGTCATCGCCTTGCCAGTTCGGGTCACCTCTCATGGCGCTGTGGCGATGCCGGTGGCCTGGCCAAGCCGAATATGCTGAGGATAACGCTGGTCAGGAGACGGAAATTCCCCTTTTTATCGTCATGGCCCGGCTCGTCCGGGCCACCAATTCCAGCACATTGCCTCGACGGGTGGTCCGGACGAGCCGGGCCATGACGGTTTTGGGAGAAAACCTCCGACCCCTTGCGCTTTATCATGATGCCAATGTGGACAAGCCCGGCCATGACGGGCAGGGGGGACTGGGTCATCAAACGTCTCGCAGCCGGAAGCGTTGAATTTTGCCGGTCGCGGTTTTTGGCAGTCCATCGACGAACTCAATCCAGCGGGGGTATTTCCAGACGCCGATCCGCTGCTTCACGTGGCTTTTCAGTTCCTCGCTCAACATGTCCAGATCCGGAACTTCGTTGTTCAGCACTACGAACGCGCGAGGTTTGGTCAGGCCGTCGCTGTCCTGTTTGCCGACGACGGCGGCTTCCAGCACGGCGGGATGAGCGATCAGCGCTTCCTCGACCTCAAACGGGGAAACCCAAACACCGCTGACTTTCAGCATCTCGTCGGCGCGGCCCTGGAAGCGGAAATAGCCGTCGGCGTCGCGCGTATAAGTGTCGCCGGTATAGGTCCATTCGCCGCGGAACGCGCGCCGCGATTTTTCCCGCTGGTTCCAGTAGCCCTCGGCGGCGCTTGGACCTTTGACCACGAGCTCGCCTGGTTCGCCATGCTGCACCGGGCGGTCGTGTTCGTTCACAACCATCGCCGTGTAGCCAGGAACCGGCTTGCCGCTGGTACCGTAACGAATATCATCGATTTGGTTGCTGATGAAGATATGCAGCATTTCGGTGGAGCCGATCCCGTCCAGGATGTCCACGCCAACCATGCGTCGCCAGCGGACGCCGACATCCTCCGGCAAAGCTTCTCCCGCGGAGATGCAGCGGGTCAGCCGGTCCGACCCGGCGCCGGGCCCGATCATTGGATGGGAGAGCAGCGCCGCGTAGAGCGTCGGCACACCGCCAAAGATGGTGGGCTGGAACCGGGCCATGGTTTCCAGCACGGCATCTGGCGTGGGCCGGTCGGGCAGCAGAATGGCTCGGGCGCCGACGGCCATTGGGAACGTCATCGAATTGCCCAGGCCGTAGGCGTGAAAGGCTTTGGCGATGGAAAACATGGTGTCGCTGGCGGCGATTTTCAGCACGCCGGTGCCGTATGTTTCGGCGGTGGCGCGCAGGCTGCCATGGACATGCCGCACCCCTTTGGGCATGCCGGTCGAGCCCGAGGAATAGAGCCAGAAAGCGACTTCGTCGGGGGATGTCTCGACCGTTTGGGTCTCCGGGTCGCCAGCCGCGAGGAAGTCGTTCAAGGCGACGAACCGCGGATCGTCGAATGGCGCCGGGGCCGTGCCATCCGGTTTCGCGACGATAATACTCCGTAATGATGAGGTCGCGCGAAGCAGAGGCAGCAGCGCGGGAATGAGCGGTTCGGAGATCGCCAGCGCCTCGGCCCGGCTGTCGCGCAGGATATATTGGATTGTGTCTGGCGTGAGCAGGGTATTGATTGGTACCGGGATGACTCCGGCTCGCAGCGCGCCCCAGAACACGGGGGGGAAATCGATCGTGTCCAGCATCAGCATCGCCATCCGCCGCTCACGGCCGATCCCGCCTGCGGTGAGGGCACCCGCGAACCGCCGGGTCGCGACCGCGAGATCGCCGCGAGTCAGTTGGCGCCACGGGTCTTCAAAGGCAGTCCCGGATGGGTCGCCCTCGCGCACGTGGCGGTCGATGAACCAATCGACCGCGTTGGCTTCTGCTGTCTCCATGCGGCGGTACCTCTGATCGGGCACCATTAATCGCGCTCGTTCCGCCGGTCTACAACGCGTACGCGGACATCGGGACTGGCCCGCGAGGCGATCGCGCCCATGCGGTTCCACGGGCGTTTACCGACGTGGGTTTCTTGCTATGATCGCGACCAACGCGCGCCAGATAAGGCGCGAGAAAACAAGGGAGGCCAATATGTCCCAGCAGTTCTCATTATGGCCAATGGTAGGGTTGGGGTTGAGGGCGTAGCGGAAATCGATTGTCAGAATGGCCTTTTCAGGAAGGCAGTGGTGGCGGTCTGATGAAGGCCAGGGTTGCCAGGATATCCTCCCAGGCAGGAAAGACCAG